>NZ_JBFTZN010000330.1:0-6103 GCF_056406775.1 Allobosea sp. P1_A7 | reverse complement strand
CCAGCGGTGGATCGTGGAATGGTCGATGCTGATGCCGCGCTCGGCCATCATCTCCTTCAGGTCGCGCAGGCTCAGGCCGTAGGCCAGATACCAGCGAACACACAGCAGGATCACCGATCGGTCGAAATGACGGCCCTTGAACATCTGAAATCCCCCCGCCAATGGCTGGAAGGTGATGCCCTAACCTCCGTAACTGAAGAGTTTGCAAAAGAACCAAATGGTACGGCAACCGTTCGCCCATGCAAAACGTTGCTTGTCATTCTTCCTCTGTCAGCAGCTGGCTCATCTCGTGGCCATCGTCGAGTGTGCCCGTGAGGTTCGCTTCCCGTTCCTCATCGCTTGGCGGGCGGTTACTGATCATGTAGCGCACACCATAGTTGGCGCGTGCCTCCAGTTTCGCAATGCGCACTGACAGTCGCGACATAGTGCTGGGCCTCGTCATGCTCGCCCTCCTTCAAGTGCCTGGAGCCTGCGGTGCAGATCGGTGACCTCGATGGCCTTGCCATGGGCATCGACCAGCCTGCCGAGTTCAGCGGCTTCGGACGGCGTCAGTTCGCCCGCCGCGACTGCCTCCAGGATGGCCTGCGTCGCCCTGGCCAGATCGCCCGCCGTCTCGAACCTGGGAAGGTCGAACGTCACTGGACGGTCGCGCCGGGCGGGAGCCAGCCGGTCCATGCACAGCCGGAGCGCCGTCATGTCGCCGGCCCCAGGCCCAACTCGATGGCCTTGCGCGTGAGGGACTCGGCCTCGCCCTCCAGCAAGGCTTCAATGGCGAGCGTCACTTTGTGGCGGGTTCCCTTAGCCTTGCCTGCCGGGTTGCCCGACTGGCCCGGCTTGAAGGGCGTGCCCCGCTGCTTCCCCGCTGCATTTTCAGCGCCAGTCATCACATGAGCCCTCTAGCGACCAGGGCGTAGACGGCGAGTGTCATCAAAAGGGAGCCGCCAGTTTCCTCTATCCCCCGCCGGGCCCCSGGGCTCAGTCGCTCCCGTTTCAGGCCGCACCCGACCTCCATTCCCAACAATCAATTGGCAAATGTGCAGACTATGAAATGATAAGGCGCGCTTGAATATGCAATATTGCCATCGAAAATAACACCCGCGACGCGCGGTGCCAGACGAGAGGAACGCAGCGAGCCCGGGCATGGGCAAGTTACTCTACGGCCCGTGACACTTGGCGGCGATGGACATGGGCATGGCTTGAACGAACAAGCCCGACATGGCGGACGCATGGTAGGCAGCGGAACCCCAAAAAAGGAGTAATGCTCATGGTCCTCGCCATCTGGTCGTGCGCCGTCGCCACCCTCGCGCTTGGGGTGGTCATCGTCCGCTGGTTCGCTGGGCGCGCCGACGGCGCAGTTCGTCCGGATCAAGAGCAGCCCTGCTGAGGTCGCTGAGCCGGCAGTCACCGCGAAGCCGCATGCGCCGAAATGATCCGGCTTTAGAAGGCCGTCCGCCGCACCTGCGCTGACCCTGCGAGCCCATGCGGCACGCGGCGTGAAGCGCCGTCCAAGTGTCTTCACCAATGGAGCAAGCAATGAAATCGGCTACCGCACTTCTGGCCATCACCCTTGCAGTGTTCGCGGTATCAGCCGCACGCGCTGCGACCCATGACGACGCCACGCAAATTGTCATGCCCCGCAGCATCGTGACGGAGCGGACCTTGGCGGGCTATAGGAACGGCGACCCGGTCAGGTTCTCCGGACAGATCAACGCCAGGCTTTTTCGGCTGCACCCTCTTTTCCGCTGAGCGGATCGCCAGCGCCGAGCATCATCACATAGACGCGACCGCGCAACGGTCGTGCTGGTGCCGTTGAGGGCGGACCCCGCCTGTTGAGGCTTTCCAGCGCTGCATCCACGCATCCTGACCAGGTGCGGAGTAAAAAGCGCCAATTCCGGCCTTCACCATGGAGCAAGCATGATGAAACGCCTATTCGCCATCGCTGGCTTCGCGCTGTTCGCCAGCCATCCCTTCGCGGGCGAGTTCAGCGCTGCCGACATCGCGCGGTTGCCGCAGGACAAGGTCGCGGCGATCAAGAATTTCGTGATGCCGGAATTTTGCGAGGGCAGCCAGTACGAGGCCCTCCGCAACCTGATCGCGCGTGGCAGCATCCGCGTCGACTGAACCCAAGCGCCACCTCATCGCTGGAGCAAGCACGATGAAACTGATCCCATCCCTGCTGGCGACGGCCATCGCGGCGAGCGCAGTGTCGCCTGCCGCCGCGAACGACCAGTGGGCCGCGCGCGGCATCGCGCTTGTCACGGCCTATCATGACAAGTGCACATCACTGCCCACCGGCGTTCTCGCGAGGGCGAAGCAACAGATCCCAACCATCCCGCGAAGCGCGATGGAGGCCGCGAGAGACGGGGTGCTGGCCGAGTCGACAGCCGGCCCGACGCAGTTCTGCGCCACGTACAAGGCAGAGATCGAGCGGGCTGCGACCGCCCTGCGCTAAAGGAGCAAGCCCACCAGCATCGCCGCGACCAAATGCCTTCGCCTCGTCATTGCCGCCACGAGTGGCCCTCCGCGCAGCCATCCGCTTCTTCCGACGGAGCGAGGCATGAACGAGCATTACCAGCGCCGTGGGACAGGGTGTCCGACTACGCGGACGGCATCATTGCCCGCATCAAGGCCGACGAGATCCATCCGAGCGCCTATGAACGCTGATCCTGTCATTTCTTGACCAGGTTGCTTACCGGGAGCACCATAGGGCCTTGCAAGATCTTTCCATGACCCGCTTCGACGGCCGGAGGAGCCGCAGTAGCGGATAGTCCAACGGGCACCCCGGTGGCCTCCCGAGGGAAGTCCGGGTGATTGAAACCCAGTAGAAGCCAGCGTGTGGCCGCGGCACTACGGGTTTTTTTTCCACGATGATGTGCAATTAATTTCACTAGGACCGGACGAGTGATGGGCGTCACGGCTGACCGCTAGATCCTGGCCGCCCGCACGGCGGCGCTCGCCCTGAACAGCACGAGCGCGGCGACGCCGATCGCCGACATCACCAGCGGCAACGGCAGCGCGCCGCTCTTCAGCGCATGTCCGACGAGGAGGCCGACGCAGGCCGAGAACAACATCTGGCAGATCCCAGTGAAGGATGAGGCCGCGCCGGCGCTATCCGGGAAGGGCATCATCGCCGAGGCCTGGGCCTGCGGCATCGTGAGGCCGACACCACAGGTGTAGAGCGCCATCGGCAGCACAACGCCGGCCACGCCACCGAAATCGCCAGCGACGCAGACCAGCATGGCAAGGCCTCCGCCGGCGAGGCACCGCACGCCGAGCGCGATGACACCGTCCATGCCACGGCGGGCGACCAGACGCTGCGCGAGGATCGTGCCGAGAATGAAGCCAAGCACGACGAGGCTGAAGGACAGGCCATACTGGACCGGCGTCAGACCATGGATGTCGATCAGTATGAAGGACGAGCCGGAGATGAAGGCGAAGAGCCCGCCGTAGGCCAGCGCCGTCAGCGCGACATAAACGCGGAAGGCACGACTCGCGAACAGCGTGCCGAAGCCGCGGATGATGGAGCCCAGCGAGAGCGGCTCGCGCGAGCGGTTCCGGATCGTCTCGGGCAGAAGAAACGTCACCATCGCCACCACGGCAGCGGCGAAGGCCAGCGTGGCGACGAAGGTCGAGCGCCAGCCGAAGGCCTGCTGCAGCACCCCGCCGAGCACCGGCGCAATCGCCGGCACCAGCCCCATGATCATCCCCATGCGGGCCAGTTCGCGGCCGGCACGCGGCCCCTCATAGAGATCGCGCACCATGGCGCGGCTGAGCACGATYGGTCCCGACGCGCCGAGCGCCTGGACCGCGCGGGCGATGGTCAGGGCCTCGATCGAGGGCGCGAAGGCGCAGGCCAATGTCGACACCATGAAGATGCCGAGCCCCACCAGCAGCACCGGCCTGCGGCCGACCCGGTCGGAGAGTGGTCCCCAGAAGATCTGGCCGCCGGCGAAGCCGAACAGGAAGACCGACAGCGTCGCCTACGCGCCGGCGATGTCGGTCTGCATCACCCGGACGATGTCGGGCAGCGAGGGCAGGTAGAAATCGGTCGAGAGCGGGCCGAGCGCCGTCAGCATGGCGAGGACGGCGGTCATCGCCAGCGTGTCGGGGCGGAGTTTCATGGAGGGGCGCCCTTCCGTGCACGGCAGGCGGCTGTCTAGGCTTGGCCGGTCAGAATGTCGAGGATTGGGCCGCCACCCAGCGGCATCGGGCGCTCGTCCGAAGCCAAACTTACCCACCGTCAGCGCATTCGCCTGCTCACACGTCTCAACCGGCTCACTGAAGCAAATCCAATCGAGGTGTTCAGTGATCGGACATCGCCTGTTCACACTGAGCTAGTCACCATACTCCACGAACTCGCTTCGCCGCCCACTCCTTCGGCGACACACGCGTGACTGCGGCATGGCTGGCGGGCGAAGCAGAACCGGCTTCTGCTATTGGCACATCGGAGGCCCGTGTTGCCTGCCCCTGTAACTGCTCCTCGACGCCCTTCAAAGACGTCGGGATCGGTCGCGAACCTGACCCGCCGTCGTCATCCCGGTCGCGACCCAGCACTACATGATGCTGGCCCGCAACCTCCCCTACACGGGCGTGACGCGGGGCAAGCGGCTGGTCGTCATCGTCGGGCAGAAGCGCGCACTGGCCAAGGCCGTGAGGGCTGGCGGAAAATGCCGATGGACGAAGCTGCGGGAATGGATGGCGGGGCGCGAGTGGAGTTGACGGCACCAGAGGCTCAACATCGCGGTCGAACCTCTTACCGTGCTCTCATGCTTGGATGCATATGACCAGCATCCCACCGCTGAGCTACGTCTATTCCGCTCAAACAAGGAGCGCGACGAGTGCGCTGATGCCTGTTGGGGCTGGAGATTTACCAGCGCCTACCGTAGTGCCCAACAACTGGTCGGTTATTGTAATATGCGGCGCGGCGAATGCCCGCACGAGCGACAGGTCTGCCATAGTATCCGCCGCCATAGTAGCCTCCCCCGTAGTAGCCGCCGCCATAGTAAGTTGAGGCCGGCGTGCCGTAGTAGACGGGCTGCGAATAGCCGCTCACGGTTCCCTGATTGCAATTACATGCACTGCCGGAATACGTGGTGGCGGCATAGGGAGCGTCGCTATAGACGCCATTGACATTGTAGCCGTAGGCGGCGGGAGCGGCATAGCCAGAACCGTAGCCATAACCGTTGCCGTAATAGGCAGCACCTGCTGCGAGTCCGACGCCTGCTGCGAGCGCCCGGCCACCGTAGTAACGATTGCCGTAGTAACCGCCACGGTATGCCGCCCCACGGTAGGCTCCACGGTATCCGGCACGGTACGCGCCACCATATCCACCTCGGTAGCCACCGCCAACGGCAGCGGCACGGTATCCAGCGCGGGAACCAATACCCACCGCACCACCTCGGTAACCACCACCTGCACCGACTCCACGGCGCTGGGCTTCAGCGTCACTGGCGGTGAAGACGAGACCGGCGAGGCCAATCAGGGCGGCCGCAGGGAGTGCGAGCAGCGTATTCATGACTTCACCTGTTAACGCCCGCCACTGGATTGAAAACGCGTGGCTGGGCTCGATCCGCGCGGCAACTCGATAATTTCCTTAACGTAATAGTAACGTGTTTGTGCGTCCGGGCAACGCAACTGGCCCAACATCTCCAATTACGGTTAAGTTGGAGAACGGTTCTTCGTCGCAAATGTCGGGGGGCTATGCCGAGCGCTTCCGGCTCGCTGCCCAGCCCAATCGTCACGGGCCTTGCGGACCCAACATCATCAATTGTCGGTTTGAGGACGGGGAGAGGAGTGGCTATCAGAATGGATGCAACGAGCACCTCTTCTATTCTCATGCCAAGGCTGTTGGCGATACCTCTCGCGGCATCGCTGGGTGTGATTCTGCGGTTTGCGAGGCGGCAGTCTCTGGTTAGCACTACTTTGGCAGATTTTTAGAATGGCTGGCGTTTTTGGGATTGAACGAACCCGCTGACGCGGGAAAGCTGCGGGGTTTGTGACGGGAGGCTCCTGCTGGGAGGGTTTGGGTGTTGAAGCCACCCAGCCCAGCAGGAGCTCCCGATGACCGAAGCCAAGCCGATGAGCGCCCTTCGTCGCCGCATGA
>NZ_JBFTZN010000329.1:0-6111 GCF_056406775.1 Allobosea sp. P1_A7 | reverse complement strand
GCGGGATGATCGCTCAGATGATGGCGAGCGAGTACCCGTCCCGTGTTCTGTCGCTCACCTCGATCATGTCGGCGACGGGAAACCCGGCCCTGCCGTCGGCAGAACCGGACGCCATGACGATGATGATGCGGCCCGCACCCGATCCAATCTTGGACGAGGCGGGCTTCCTTGATCACGGCGTCGCCTTCGCCCGGCGCGTCGCTGGCACCGCTTATTCGTTCGACGAAGAGGCTTGCCGTGCGCTCCTCGGGGAGGAGGTTCGGCGAGGTCGTGTACCAGGCGGGTTCGGGCGCCAATTTGCGGCAATTGCGCTGGCCGGTGACCGTCGGTCACAACTGGCTACGATCAAGGCGCCGACCCTCGTCATTCACGGGACGAACGATCCTCTCGTTCACCCCGACTGCGGTCAGGATACCGCAGCGTCAATCCCGGATGCGGAGATGATGCTGATCGATGGGATGGGACACGATCTGCCCGCGCAGCTCTTCAGTACCGTGGCGCACGCCATCGACCGAACCGCCCGCCGTTCGCGGCCGTCGATTTTCGGAGCATAGGAAGGCACCTCTGGCCGCAAGTGAGTTCGGCGTCCGCTTCCCGGAGAGCCACCTCCCTGCTCCAATGGCACATATGGGTGGAAAGCTGAGATTTGGCTGGGAGCCAAAGGCGGACATGAGAAATTGAAGGTAGCTCCGGCCTGCCATCGCACGGATCGCAATCGGCCAGATGATTACTTTCTGAACTCAAGCTTGCGGTGACTGGCCGGATTTTCCGTTCACTTCACTTTCGCGATAATCGGAGGCTTCCAGGTGCCGTCGAGGATAGCTTTCTCCGCCATCGTCGACGCGCGGCCGGATCGTCACCTTGGCCTTCCGCGAGGCCGATGCCGCGCCGATCAGCGCCAGTGGCAGGCGCGCCGTCACCCTCACGCCGTTTGCGCGATTGGAGGCAACACGCGGGGATTGCGAACCTCACCGATGCGTGAGTAGCCCGACACCCGAAACGGGTGTCAACGTAGGAGTGCCACCGCAGGTCATGCGAGCCTGCTGCCGGCGTGGTGCGCGAAGATGCACCGGATAACGACGCTTCGGCGCCGGCATTGCTCCGTCAATGCAGGCGTCCGCCCACAGGAGGCGACTACGACGTTTCTCACGACGCGATAGGGAGCAAACAGCCATGAAGCCACTTGTCACTGCCAGCCGCTGCGCCAAGACCCTCACCCTTACGCTGGGCACATCGCTTCTTGCCACGATGGCACTTGCGCAGGAGGGCCCAAACCTACGGACAATGCAGTGTGCCGAGGCCAAAGCCCTGGTCCAGTCGAAGGGCTCCGCCATTCTCAACTCGGGCCCCAACATCTTCAATCGCTACGTCAAGGATTCCGCGTTCTGTGCGGAGGACATGTATCTCACGCCCGCCTGGGTCAGGACCCAGAATTCGAGATCGTGCTTTGTCGGCTACACATGCTCCGACAACCGTGATGACTAGAAGTCCCGGCTGATGACTGGAAGTCCCCAGTGGAGCGGCCTCAGCGCTTGAGACCCAGGCGTCCACGCGACGCGGGAGAGCTCAAAAGAGGCGCGGAGCCGTCGCCACAGGTCGACGCTGCGTCGACGTAAGAGCCCGGGCGGCCCGTTGCAGGGCCGGCCGCCCGGGTGTCGAATGGCCGTCGCCGATGTCAGCGCATCAGTTCGTCCTGCTCKGGCGGATATTCATCGCCAGCGTGTCTTCGTCGACGCGCGGCTTGATCGTCACCTTGGCCTTCTGCGAGGCCCATGCCGTGCCGATCAGCACCAGCGGCAGGCGCGGCCGGTCCTTGCCGATCAGCGCTCCGGCCTGCTCGAGCAGGTTGCGCCGCTTCGCCTCGTCGAGTTCGACCCCGGCGGCGTCGATCAGCCTGTCCAGTTCGGCATTGCTGTATCCGGTGACATTGTAGCCGCCCAGTCCGCGCGCGATATCGGCGGTGTGGGTCAGGGCCGCCAGCGTGTAGTGCGCTTCCCCCGTGGAGGTGCTCCAGCCGTAGAGGGTCAGCGAATATTCGCCGCGCTGCCGTGCCGGGAACAGGATCGTCGTCGGCTGCCCATTGGAGACGGCATCGATGCCGATCCTGGCGAGCATCTGGACGACGGYAGCGCCGACCTCCTTGTCACCCGGCAGACGGTCGGTGGTGAAGCTCAGCGTCACCCTGAAGCCGTTGGGAAACCCGGCCTCTCCGAGCAGCTGCCTTGCGCGTGCGGCATCGGGCCTAGTGATCGGCAGATCGCGATTGAACCCGAAGATATTGGGTGTCACGAGCTGGCCGACGGGTTTGCCAAAACCTTCCATGGCGATCTCGGCGAGAGCCTGGCGATCGATCGCGAGATCGAAGGCTTCCCGGACGCGCGGATCGAGGAAGGGGTTCTTCGGCAAGGGCGAGCCGTCCCTGGCGARGACCTGGGGGCTCTTCTCGCGGAAATCGAAGTCGACATTGAACAGATAGATCGTGTCCGTCTTTGTCACGGCGAGCTTGGGATCGCGGCCAAGCGAGGTCACGTCCGAGAGGGGCGCGCGGGCGATCAGGTCGACCTGGCCCGCCTTGAGTTGCGCGACCCGCGAGGCATCGTTTGGAATCTCCTTGCGCACCACGCGCTGCCAGGGCTCCTTCTCGCCCCAAAAACCGTCAAAACGCTCCAGGACCAGCTCGGAGCGCGGCGTCCACGAGACGAATTTGTAGGGCCCGGTCCCGATCGCGGCCTTGCCGGAGTTGAAGGCGGGATTCGCCGCATCCGCCGTCAGCAGCTCCTTGGCGGCCTTGGACGAAACGATGAAGAGGCGCACGAAGTCGTTGGGCAGTGTCGGCGCCGGGCCGTCGGTCTCGACCCGCAGCGTATAGGGATCGATGATCGTCACGTCCTTGACGCGGCKGACATAGACGGAGACGGGGCTCGGTCCCTTGATCTGGCGCGAGCGCTCGATCGAGAACTTGACGTCCTCGGCCGTGAAGGCGCTGCCGTCATGGAAGACGACGCCCTGGCGCAGCTTGAATTCCCAGGCGGTTTCCCCAACCGGTTTCCAGCTCAGCGCAAGCCGGGGCTCGAGCTGGAGCTCGTCGCCCGCCCAGACCAAGGTGTCGAAGACATGCTTCAAGGTCTCGGCATGCGTCCCCGTCGAGGTGAAATGCGGATCGACCGATTCCGGGCCGGCGCGAACGCCGATCGTCAGGGTTTGCGCGAAGCCCGGGGCGGCTAGCGAGAGAGCCGTGCCGAAAGCCAGGGCGGCGAGCGAAAGGGAAAAGCGCTTCTTCATCATGGAACCGTTCTTGGAGCCTGGGGCGGCCGATATCTGGCCATGCGGACGCGCTCGGAAGAGTTCCGAGACGTCGGCAGGAGGGCGGTGGTGGGGAAGGGGGTATCTGTCGCGACGCGGCGTCGCGATAGATTTGTGGTCAGGTAATAGAATAGTTCTAGCTAGTGATCGAACGTAATCGAGATAGACTTGCTTCTATAGGAGGTCGATCGCGATCATGTTGAATGATATCGAGCGGAATGATCGAACGTCAACGAAATTGAATTGGCGATTATGCGGTCGTGTCCAGAAATTAAATCCCTAGGTAGCTGCCGTTCTGAAAGTTATTTCTTTTTTCAAAATTCGACGTCGCAAACTCTTATGCATCAAAGCTTGGGCGGCTAGTGTGCCCGTCCAGCCCAGTCGAACAGCAGGACACCAAGCGATGAGCGGACGATACAGCGTCACGGCCTCCACCTGCGGGGCGCCCGGTCGCTATGTGATCGAGGGGCACGGCAAGGTGCTGSTGTCCGATTCAGCCATGGTCCGGCAGATCCCTTCGATCGCGCCGGGGCCGATCGAGCTTTTGGTMGCGGCCTTGGGGTCCTGCGCTCTCGCCAGTGCCGAAAGTGATGCGCTGGAGCATGGCATCGCCTTCCAGGCGATCTCCGCAGCGGTGGATGCGACGCGCGACGAGCAGGACGAGACGCGCTTCTCGGCGATCCATGTCGCCATTTCGGTCACGGGGGTGTCTGCGGCTGAAGCGCCAAAACTGCTCGGGCACCTTCTCAATCAATGCCCGATCTTCAACACCTTGCGCCGCGGCGGCGGTGAGGTGACCGCCGCAATCGCCGCGCTGCCCTGAGCGGCCCACATATTCGCAGGCGGGCCGATGCTTCGGCTGGTGTCGAGGGCCTGGGTCCCGCTCGCCAGGATTTATCGACATTCGCCCGCCCGGTGGGCAGGCTCTTCTTCTTCTGCCTCTGCAACCCAGGCTGAACCCTGGGTCGCAGGAGCGCAGGCGCGTCCCTTGCTGCGACTTGCCTTGCCGCGAGAGGCTCAGGCTTCGTAGCCCAAGGGATCGTCGACGCTATGGGCCGGCTGCGTGAACCAGCGCGCACCGCCTTCCGCCATATAGGCGATGTCCTCGAGGCGAACGCCGAATTCGCCGTAGATGCACATCATCGGCTCGACCGAGAAGCACATCCCCGCCGCCAGCGGCGTCCGGCTGCCCTTGACCATGAAAGGCTCCTCGTGGATCTCGAGGCCGAGACCGTGTCCGGTGCGATGGGGCAGGCCCGGCACCTTGTAGCCGGGGCCGAAGCCTGCGGCCTCGATCACGCCGCGCGCAGCCTGGTCGACGGCCTCGCAGGGCGCGCCGAGCACGGCCGCCCCGAACCCGGCGAGCTGTGCGCGCTTCTCCAGGTTCCAGATCTCGCGCTGACGCTCTGTCGGCTCACCGAAGACATAGGTTCGGGTGATGTCGGAGTGATAGCCGCCGAGCCTGGTCCCCGTGTCGATGAGCACCATGTCGCCGTCCGCCAGCGTCTGCGGATAGGGGACGCCGTGCGGATAGGCGGTGGCTTCGCCGAACTGCGCGGCGCCGAAGGTCGAGCTCAGCCCGAGCTTGCGATGGGCGCGGTCGAGGAATTCGACCAGCTCCGTCGTCGTCAGGCCGACGCGCAGCACCCGCGCCGCAGCCCGGTGAACCTCCATGGTGATGTCCATGGCACGCTGGATCAGGGCGATCTCGGCTGCCGATTTCACCTGGCGGCAGGAAGCGGCGATCGGACCGCCGCTGGCGAAGCTGTAGCGGTTGCCGGCCTTGCGCAATCCGTCGGCGATGAAGAAGGGGGTATGGGGGTCGAGTGCGACGGTGCCGCTCTCATAGCCGAGGCTGCGGATCGTCTCGACGACGAGCGCGGTCGGATCCTCATGCTCTTCCCAGCAGCGCACATCCTCGCCGAACTGCATGTATTCGCGCGTCTTCGGCTCCTCGAAGGCCGGGCTGAGATAGACGATTTCGCCCTCTGCCGGGATGATCGCGCCATGCAGGCGCTCGGTGAGCTTGAGCTGGATGCCGGTGAAATAGTGCAGGTTGGCCGAGGTATCGAGATAGAGCGCCTGCAGCCCCTGCTCGCGCAGGAGCGCTTGCGCCTTTGCGATGCGGGCCTTGAACTCAGCGACCGCGACCGGCTCGACGCCGGACGTTATCGGATTCAGCCTGGCGAGTTCCGCCTCGAAGCTCGAGCCTCCCACCCCAATCGTCATCGGTCGTCATCCCCTTGGTTCGTTCGGTTCCCGGAGTGCTGTTCCGGCGCGCGCGGGCACGGCTGGGCCATAAATCCTGGCCCGTCGTCCCGGTGCAGTGCGCGTTGATAGTGCCTTGCATATTATTCGTCGACAATGACGCGAAAGGCATCGCCGGGTTGCGATAGCGCGTGCGTGACCCTCGCATCGATCGATGATGCGCCCATTCTCTCCGGGCTGTCGGATTTGTGGCACGGCGGGCGAGCGCTGTGCTAAGTTTGGCCCGTCGCGTGCAAGCGAGATGAGGCGCCGGCTCGTCCGGTGAGGGATCGCGGTCATCCCGCGGATGCCGAGCCCCACAATCCGTCACGCCGACCTGATCATGAGGCGCACTCCCACGTTTGGCCGACGGGAGGACAGACCGATGCGACACACCCTGACCGATAAGGCGTTTGCGGTGGCCCTGGTCCTGGCCGCGACATCGCCAGCCTGGGCGCAGGATCAACGCCCCGGGTTCAGCCAATCCCTCACCTGCAGCTTCAGCCACGACCAGGGGGAAACGAGGATCACCCTGAGTGGCCGCTGCTCCGGCGCGCTTGA
>NZ_JBFTZN010000328.1:0-9042 GCF_056406775.1 Allobosea sp. P1_A7 | reverse complement strand
CTTACGCTGGGCAGGCTCGCGATCGGCGACTATGGAAGACGCCCCTTCTCCCTCTATTGGCGTGTAAGCGGCCGCACGGTCCTCAGCGGCGATCTTGCAATATTGATCGGATGGGGATTCTGGCTGGTGCTTGCCATCACGTCCATTGTCCTCTTCAGGCAGAGCATCCCACTGGATCAATAGGGCTGCCCCCAGAGCGCCCTGCCCGGAGGAGCGCCACGACGCGGTAGTGGCTCTCGGCCCGGTCATAGGTCGTGCTGCGCAGATCGAAATGCGATTTGGCGGGATGCGTCACTTGATTGAGCGCATTTTCAATGCTGCCCCAAAGGGGGAGTGGTGCCCAGAGCTGGAATCGAACCAGCGACACTGCGATTTTCAGTCGCATGCTCTACCAACTGAGCTATCTGGGCATCCGGCGAAGCGCCAGGCGCTTCGTGTTGGTGGGGGCGATATAGAGCGTGATTGGCGGGCTGTCCAGTCGCTTCAGCCGGCTTCCGATCAAGTCTCGTCTTCGCGTGTGGGTAACCCGGTTTCAGACTCCTCCACCGGCTCGCCGGGAATGACATAGCTGCCCTTCAGCCAGTGGCCGAGATCGATGTCGCGGCAGCGTGACGAGCAGAAGGGCCTGAAGCGGTGTACCGCCGGCTTGCCGCAGATCGGGCAGGGTCTTGGCGCCGGCGGGGGTGACGTGTCCTGATTCTCAGCCATATTTGAGCGTGATGCCTCCATCGACCACGAGTTCGATGCCGGTGACATAGCGCGCTTCGTCACTGGCAAGGAAGAGCGCGGCATAGGCCACGTCCCAGGCCTCGCCCATATGACCCATCGGCACCTGCGCATCGCGCGCCTTCCACATCGCGGCGATGTCGCCTTCGCCATAGGCCTGCGCGAGGCCGGCGGAATGCTCGACCATCGGCGTCTTCATCAGGCCGGGCAGGATCGCGTTCACGCGAATCTTCTGCGCCGCGTATTGCACCGCGGTCGTGCGGGTCAGGTGATTCAGCGCCGCCTTTGTGGCGGAGTAACTGGCATAGGGCACGCCGGTGTGGCGAATCGAGGCGATCGAGGAAATGTTGATGATCGAGCCGCCCTCGCCCGTCTCCTCGAACTGGCGCTGCATCACCGGGATGACGTGCTTCATCGCCAGGAAGGCGCTGGTGACATTGACCTTGAAGACGCGCTCCCAGGTCTCCTGCGGCAGATCGACGACGCTGCCGACCTCGGCGATGCCGACATTGTTGTCGAGGATGTCGATGCGGCCATAGCGGCCGAGCGCCTGGCCGACGAGATCGGCGATCGAATCGGCCCGGGTTACGTCGGTCTGGACCGCGAAGGCCTGGCCGCCCTCGTTCTGGATGATTGCCGCCGTCTCCTCGGCGGCATCGCGGTTGAGATCGGCGCAGACCACCCTGGCGCCCTCACGCGCAAAGATCGTCGCGGTTGCCTTGCCATTGCCCCAGCCGGGCCCGATCGAGCCTGCGCCCGCGACGATTGCAACCTTGCCCCTCAAGCGTTCCGTCATCGGCCCCATCCCTGGTTGCGCGCCTTGCGCTGCCGAAGCGGCAGCGGCGACAGGATCGGGATAACCGCAGGTCAGGGCAAGATGCGCTGACGCTCAGCCGACATTCATCCAGCCGAAGCGGATCGGGAAGCCTTCGCCGCCGAGCAGGTTCACCGTCTCGTAGAGCGGCAGGCCGACCACGCCGCTATAGGAGCCGACGAGCTTGACCACGAAGGAGCCGGCAATGCCCTGGATCGCGTAGGCGCCGGCCTTGCCGCGCCATTCACCCGAGGCGAGATACATCTCGAGATCTTCGGTCGAGAGCCGCTTGAAGCGCACGCGCGTCTCGACGATGCGGTCACGGATCGCTCCGCCCGGCGTAACCAGGGCTACGCTGGTATAGACGCGATGGGCGCGCCCGGAGAGCATCCGCAGGCAGGCAGCCGCCTCATCGACGATCTCCGCCTTGGGCAGGACACGACGGCCGACTGCGACCACGGTATCGGCCGCCAGGATGTAGCAGCCTTCGAGATCGGGGCGGCTCTTTGCGCCCTCCCGCGCGGCCTGCGCCTTCTCGCGTGCCAGGCGGCGCGAAAGATCGCGCGGCCGCTCGCCTTTCAGCGGTGTCTCGTCCAGATCGGACGGCAGCATGGCGTCGGGCTTCAACCCGGCCTGCTCCAGCAAGGCCAGCCGGCGCGGAGAGGCCGAAGCCAGGACCAGCATAGGCCGCCAGCCGGGCTGCTTGGGAGTGGAGAAGAAACTCAAGGGCGTTCGTCTCTGAGGCTCGCAGGCGCCCATGGCGGACACCCTCCGACCAAGCCTCTAGATCATTTTCGCCGGTTGCGAAATCTCTCTGAACCGCCACGCGCCGAATGCAATCCTGGAGCGCAATACCCATTTCGTTATGTTCACTGCGCATAAAATACGCAGCCTCGCCCTTGCGTTTCAGCCTTTCACTTGACACATTAAAGCCTACGGCCCGCAGACGCGGCCTCTTTGCGAGGCCGGAGTCCTTTCCGACCTGTCCCGTGTTCCGGAGCCCTTCACCGAAATGACCACATCGACCCGACGTCCGCGTTCCGCTCTGGGAACGGGAGTGGAAGCGCAGGCGCTCGTGAGCAAGGTCATGACGATGCAGGCCGAGGCCGGGCTGACCATCGCGATGCGGATGCCGATCCTGCTCAAGGGCGCGCTCGGCGACCGGCGCGGCCAGCGCGAGGCGACGAAGGCCCTCACCGAGAAGGTTTCCGCGGTGATGGAAAGCGGCCTCGCCGCGAGCCAGGCCGTCAGCCTGTTCTGGTGGGATCTGGCCTTCAGCCCATTCAGCCAGCTCGATATGAGCGAGGCTGTCGCCAGGGCGACCAGCAACACGCTCGAGCCGTTCTCGAAACGGACCCGTGCCAATGCGGCGCGGCTGAGCAGCTTGCGATAGCGCGCAACGCTGATCGGGATCAGCGCGAGATAGGCCAGCACGATCAGCGACAGCATCTCGAAGGGGTAGGCAAAGAGCAGCCCCGCCACCACCACCACCGCGACGAAGAGCGGCAGCACCTTCTCACGCGGCACGCGGGTGCCGAGCGTCTTGCCGGCATAGCAGGGGATGCGCGAAATCGTCAGGAAGGCGATGAAGAGGATATAGATCCCGACCAGCAGGGCGCCATATTCCTGCACCGGCACACCGATGAAATGCAGATAGAGCGGTAGCATCGCGGTGATCGCGCCCGCGGGCGCCGGCATGCCGACGAAGAAGTTCTTCTGCCAGTCGGGACGATTGGGATCGTCGATCATCACGTTGAAGCGCGCGAGCCGGAGCGCCATGGCGCAGGCCAGCGTCAGCACGATGATCCAGCCGAAGGAGCGCAGATCGTGCAGGACGAAAATCCAGAGCACGTAGCCCGTGGCGACGCCGAAATTGACGAAATCCGAGAGCGAATCGAGCTCGGCGCCGAAGCGCGACGTGCCCTTCAGCATGCGCGCCAGGCGGCCGTCGACGCCGTCGAGCGCCGCAGCGATCAGGATGAAGATCGTCGCCGATTCGAGCTTGCCCTCGACCACGAGCCGCATCGCGGTCAGGCCGAGGCAGAGCGCCAGCAATGTGATGACATTGGGCGCGATCAGCCGAAACGGGATCGCCTTGAAGCGCGTGCGCTTCGATTCAGCCTGCTCGGGCTCGAAGGGGGGAAAGAGATCGCTCATGCCAGCCGGAATACGCGGTTTTAGGCGCGGAGGCTAGGAGCAGTCGGCGATCATCCCGGGCGCCGCATCACGGCGCTCCGGGATGTCGAAAGCGCTCAGATTCCGCGGAAGCTGCGCCGTGTTTCGCTGGCCGAGACATCGGCCAGCACGGTCTCGCCGGCGATCGCGGTCTGGCCTTCGCCAACCAGCGGAATCACGCTCGTCGGCAGATAGACGTCGACGCGCGAGCCGAAGCGAATCAGGCCGAAACGCTCGCCGGTCGCAATCGCATCGCCCTCCTTGACGAAGGGCACGATGCGCCGCGCGATCAGGCCTGCGATCTGGACGACGCCGACCGTGCCGGCCGGGGTCTCGATCGCCAGCGCGTTGCGCTCATTGTCCTCGCTCGCCTTGTCGAGCTCCGCATTGAGGAAGAGGCCCGGCGTATAGGCCATCTTGATGATGCGGCCCGAGACCGGGGCGCGGTTCACATGGCAATCGAAGACGTTCATGAAAATCGAGATGCGCGTCATCGGCTCGGCCGGCAGGTTCAACTCCGGCGGCGGCAGCGCCGAGGCGATCTGGCTGATGCGGCCATCGGCCGGCGAGATCACCAGCCCCTCGCGTTGCGGCGTGATCCGGATGGGATCGCGGAAGAAATAACAGACCCAGATCGTGATGATCGCGCCGAGCCAGCCGAAGGGCGACCAGAGATTGGCGAGCACGATCGTCGCCACCAGCGCGATCGCGATGAAGACGTAGCCCTCCTTGTGGATGGGAACGATCACTTTGCGGACGGAATCGACGAGCGACATGGGCAATCCTGTTTGGTCTTGTCAGCGCGTCGGCAGAGTGACGCTCCCCTGCGGCCCGAATGGGGCGGCAGGCATTGTCGCGTGATTTACGGGGTTCGGCGCTCCGGGGGAAGAGGCCGCATGCCGCGCCCCTTGTGGCAGACGAAACTCCGCCTCTTTGCCGCCGCGTCTTCCAGACAGGGCAGCGGAACGGCTAGAAGCTCAGCCATGGCATCGGCGCGGAGCGCGGGACATGGCGGAGGCGGGCGATATCGACACGGCTCTTCTGGCCAGGCTTGGCTGTGACGATGTCAGCCTGCGGCTGAGCCGGAGCTATTCGCCGGAAACCTCGCCCTGGCGCGCCGCCGCCTATCGCTTCGACATCCTGGCTGAGGCTGAGCCCGCCGGCACGATCAGCCTGCGGCCAGGCGCGAGCTATCTCCTGACCCATCTCGCCGGGCAGATCGGCTTTTCCGTCGAGCCAGCCTATCGCGGGCGCGGCCTCGCCGGCAAAGCCGTGAGGGCGCTGCTTCCCCTGGCCAGGGCGTGCGGCCTCAGCGAACTCTGGCTGACGACGACGCCCGACAACCTCGCCTCCCGCCGCACGCTGGAAAGGCTCGGCTGTGTCCTCGTCGAAGAGGTCACGATTCCGGAAAGCTACGAAAGCTATGCCCGCGGCGAGCGCCTGAAGCTGCGCTACCGGCTGGAGCTGGACTGAGCGTAGCCGTCAGTCGGCCGGGCACTGCCCGACAAGCTCGGCCAGCGCGCTCCGGCCGGATGCAAGGTCGAAATCGGCAGAAACCGCCCCGCTGCCCTGAGCCGGGATCAACACACTCATCTCGGCCCCGCCGAGGATCAATCCGAGCAGGGACGCCGGGCGCGCAACATGCACGGCCCGGTCCGCCCCGACCGCGCCCGCCAGTTCAACCGCCGGCTGACCATCGGCTTGAACGAAGGATGCAGCCGCCCGCCCCGCCTTGCCGAACAGTCCGTCATTGTTCAGCGGCAGAAAGGCGATGGACAGGCTGGCCTCGATGCAGCGGATCGCGAGGCCGACATGGGCCTCTCTATCGCTCAGCACCGCCGCGACATCCTTGCGCCCGCCCTGCCGGTCATTGGTAATGACCACCCAGTTGCCGACCTTCTTCGTGCTGGAGGCCTGCACAGGCATGGCCGACAGCGCCAGGACCAGGCTGGCGCCGAGCCCGAACACCGCTCGCAAGCGCTTCGCTGCCGTCATCGCGTGGCCCCTGAGGGGCGGCTGAGCGCACCGAGCGCCGCCGCCCAGGGCGCAGGGGCCGGCAGCATGACATCCGCCGGAAAATGCGGGAGCAGTTCGAAGGCGAGCCGCTGGCCTGCCCGGTCCTCCTGGACCACGAGAGTATCGAAGCGAAGCAGCTGAGCGGAGGCTCGTGGCAGCACGGCGCCGGCCGCAACTGGCTTGCCCGCAACCATCAGGACGAAGCAACTATCGGCCGGATTCCAGCCTCGCTTCGCTGCCGGGCCTTCGGGCGCGCCGTCCTGCACGAGATACCCGCCCTGCCAGCGTATCGAGAGCGCCTCATCGAGCCGAAGCGGTTGCCGATCGGGAGGAAGTGTCGATTCAAGCGGCGACGGCGACATTCTGAGCAGCGAGCACGTCTGGACGATGCCCGGCCGTCCCGGCTTGACGATCCAGAGCTCCCAGCCCTGCTCCGTCGCGGCAGCGGCCCGGTCCGCGGCCAGGATGGAGAAGAGAAGCGCCCCGGTCAGGCGCAGGCGCTTCAGCATGGTGTCACCGCGGCAGGCAAGGATCGGCCAGTTGCGTGGGAGCGAGCCATCGCCACGCAAGCCACGCAATCCTCAGGCGAGCGCCGTCGGGCTGCGGACGAAGCGGCGCGCGGCGAGATAGGTCAGCACCACGAAGATCAGCAGCACGAGCCCTTCGGCAATCGCGAAGGGCGGCTCTGACTGGGTCGGCGCCATGGCCTGGAGAAACGGCACCTTCATGAAAGCCTGCGCGACCGCGACGAAGATCAGCAGATAGAAGGCGAGCATCGCCGTGACCGCATAGATCCGCCGCCAGGCGCCATCGAGCCTGCGAGCGTAGAGGGCGTATCCGGCAAGGCCGACCAGAATGAGCGAGATCGCACCGACGATATGCGAGGGCAGGAGGCCGTTGAATGGAAAGCCGAAGCCCGTCGCGCTGGTGGCAAACGCGGTGGAGAGGAAAATTCCGGTCCAGCGCGGCCGCGTGTGCCCTTTCAGCATGGCCGCGGCGACGGGAAAACCCGCCACGATGGCGATCAGGCTGAGCCAGGTATGAAAGCCGGTGAAGGTCGTCGGATCGAACATGAGCAGCCCCCGCAATGCTCCACCGGCTTCGTGTGAAACCGGCGGAGTGTAGCATGCAGGAAGCAGGCCGCGTTTGGCGAGAGAATTCCGTCGCCCCGACTACTGCGTCAGGGTCACTCTCACACTCTCTTCTTCTTCCTCGGTCGCGCGCTTCAGCGTCGCCTTGGCCTCGTCGACCTGGCGCTGACGGTTCCAGAGCGCCGCATAGACGCCATCCGCCGCCAGCAACTCGCGGTGATGGCCGCGTTCGACGATCAGGCCCTTGTCCAGCACGATGATCTCGTCGGCATTGATTACGGTCGAGAGCCGATGGGCGATGACCAGCGTCGTGCGCCCCTCGCTGACCCGGTCGAGCGCGTCCTGGATCTCCTTCTCGGTGAAGGAATCGAGTGCCGATGTCGCCTCGTCCAGCACCAGGATCGGCGGCCCCTTCAGGATGGTGCGGGCGATGGCGACGCGCTGCTTCTCGCCGCCTGAGAGCTTCAGGCCGCGCTCGCCGACGGAGGTCTCATAGCCGTCGGGCAACGACCGGATGAAGCGGTCGATCTGGGCGAGCCGCGCCGCCTCCTCGACCTCGGCCTCGGTCGCATCCGGCCGGCCATAGCGGATATTGTACTCGATCGTGTCGTTGAACAGCACGGTGTCCTGGGGAACCATGCCGATCGCCGAGCGCAGGCTGACCTGCTGGATCGCGGCGATATCCTGCCCGTCGATCATGATCCTGCCCTTGGCCGGTTCGTAGAAGCGGAAGAGCAGGCGCGAAATCGTCGACTTGCCGGCGCCGGACGGGCCGACGATGGCGATCGTCCTGCCCGGCGGCACCGTGAAGGAAATACCCTTCAGGATCGGCCGCTCAGGGATATAGGCGAAATGCACGTCCTCGAAGCGGACCTCGCCTGCATCGACGCGAAGGGGTGGGGCGCCCGGATGGTCCTGGATCTCGGGATCGCGGCCAATCAGGGCGAACATCTCGCCGATGTCGAGGGTCGCCTGCTTGATCTCGCGATAGACCGTGCCCATGAAATTCAGCGGCTGGTAGAGCTGGATCAACATGGCGTTGATCAGCACGAAATCGCCGACCGTATGCGTGCCGGCCTGGAAGCCGCGCACCGCCATCACCATCGAGATCGTCAGGCCCGTCGCGAAGATCGCCGCCTGTCCGAAATTGAGCCAGGCGAGCGAGGTATAGGCCTTGATCGAGTTGCGCTCGTAGCGCGCCATCGAACGGTCGTAACGGGCTGTCTCGCGAGCCTCTGCTCCGAAATACTTCACCGTCTCATAGTTGAGCAGCGAGTYGATCGCCTTCGAATTGGCGTCGGTATCGGACTCATTCATGGCGCCGCGAATGGCGATGCGCCATTCGGTGGCCTTGATCGTGTAGGCCATGTAGGTCGTCACCATCACCACCAGCACGACGACATAGAGCCAGTCGAACATCGTCAGCAGCACGGCGGTGATCAGGGCGACTTCGACCACGACCGGCACCAACTGGTTCAGGCCGAGGCGGACCATTTCCTCGATGCCGTTGCGGCCGCGCTCCAGCACGCGGGTCAGACCGCCGGTCTTGCGCTCGAGATGGAAGCGCAGCGAGAGATAATGCAGATGACCGAAGGTCTGCAGCGCCAACGTGCGCACCGCATGCATGAACACGGGCGCGAACAACGCGTCGCGCATCTGGATGAAGGCCGAGGAGCCGACGCGCGCCAGCCCGTAGATCAGCGTCAGGGTCAGCGGTGCGCCGACCAGCCAGGGCAGCCAGCGCCCGAGACTGGTCGGCGTGTTCGCCAGGGCATCCGTCGCCCATTTGAAGGTGAATGGCACGCCCATCAGCACCATGCGGCCAATGACCAGCAGGATGAAGGCCGCGACCACGCGCTTGCGCAGATCGGCGCGATCCGGTGGCCAGAGATAGGGCCAGAGCGCACGGAAGGTCGCGACGAAGCCGGAGCCGGGTTGCAGGACGGCCGAGTGGGCGAAGTTCGACGCTGGAGGCGGCGCGGCAGGCGGGGACATTTTTCAAACAGTTCCAAGTTGAACCGCCCATATATCCGCGATCGCGGGCGAATGCATGAGCCTTGCTGCAAGCCGGGGAGGCTGTGTGAAAAGAGCCGAGTCGGCTAGGATTCCTGGAGGTGATGCTCCGGGAGCTTAGATGAAGCGCTTCGTTGAGAGTGAAGACCGTCGGCAGGGTGTCCTGCTTCCCGAGTATCTTGACGACTACGTGTCGGAGAACAATCC
>NZ_JBFTZN010000327.1:0-6148 GCF_056406775.1 Allobosea sp. P1_A7 | reverse complement strand
ATCCCGGCGGGCATCATGAGGCGGCCTGGCGCTACAAGGAGTCTGAGCCGCGTCGGGTGCTCGAAATCAGCTATTATCAAGAGCTGGCACGCCGCGCTGAAGCCGCCAAGTTCGATGCGATCTTCTTTGCCGACGGCCCCTCGCTGCCGGAGAACGTCCGCTACTCCTCACGCATACGCTTCGAGCCGGTGACCTGGCTCACCGCAATCGCGGCGGCAACGAGCAGGATCGGACTGATCGGCACAGCCTCGACCACCTACAACGAACCCTACAATCTTGCTCGGCTGTTCGCCTCGCTCGACCACATCAGCGGCGGGCGGGCGGGCTGGAATATCGTCACCACCAGCGATGCCAGCGCGGCCCAGAATTTCGGCTTGCCGGAGCATCCGCCACACGGTGACCGCTACGAGAAAGCGCGCGAGTTCCTCGAGGTCGTCACCAAACTCTGGGACAGCTGGGAGGATGAGGCGCTCGTCGTCGACCCCGAAAGCGGCGTCTTTGCCGATGCCGACAAGGTCCACCGCATCGACCATGCCGGCAAGCACTATCGGGTGCGCGGGCCTCTCAACGTCTCGCGCTCGCCGCAGGGCCGACCGGTCTATGTCCAGGCGGGCTCGTCAGAGGATGGCCGGTCCTTCGCTGCGCAGCACGCCGAGGCGATCTTCACCGCCCACCAGAACCTGGCAAGCGCGCAGGCCTTTTACGCGGACATCAAGAAGCGGGCCGTCGCGCTCGGCCGCCGGCCTGAGCAGATCCGCGTCCTGCCCGGCATCAGCCCGTTCATAGGCTCGACGCAGGCCGAGGCCGACAAGCTGGAGGAGGAAATCAACGATCTGATCCAGCCGGCCGCGTCGCTGGAGCAACTCAAGCGCATGCTCGGCGTCGATCTGAGCGGCTTTGATCTCGACGGTCCGTTCCCACGCCATGTGATCGATACCAGCGGCCCCAAAGGCGTTGCCAGCCGCTTCCAACTTGTGGTGGATATCGTCGATCGCGAGAAACCGACCATTCGCCAGCTCATCAAGCGTCTTGCCGGAGCGCGCGGCCATTGGGTCCTCGCCGGCACGCCGGAGCGCATCGCAAACGAGATCCAGGCCTGGTTCGAGACTGGCGCAGCCGATGGTTTCAACGTCATGCCGCCCTGGCTGACCGGCGGCTTCGACGTTTTCGTCGCCGAGGTCGTGCCCATCCTTCGCAAGCGCGGCCTGTTCCGCGAGGAGTATTCCGGCACGACGCTGCGTGACCATTACGGCCTGCCTCGGCCCGAAAGCGGTTATGCCGCGGCCAGGCGCAAGAGCGCCTGAGCCCGCCTGGGCCAGCTGCATTTTCCCAAACGTGCAACGCAGCAACGCCGCGAGGCGGAGCCGCCTGATGCGTCGCGCACACGTCCTGAGGACATCCGATGAAATTATCGCACGGCCTGCCATCGATCTTCCGGAATTTGCTTGCGGCAGCCCTGGTGCTGGCTGGTCCCGCCAGCGCTGGCCCGCTGGCGGAGACCGCGCCGCTTCCCGGCAGCATTGCGCCGGGGACGAAACTGGTGATCGGCGACCCGCAGACGCGCGTGGCACTCACGCTTTCGGGGGAGTTCGCGAAACTGCCGTTCAAGGTTGAGTGGGCCAATATTTCCGGCGGGCCGCAGACGATCGAGGCCTTTCGCGCAAAGGCCCTCGATATCGGCTCGGTGGCGGACATCCCACCGATTCACGCCCAGTGGACCGGCCTTGACGTGAAGATCGTCGCGGCGAAGTTCCGGCCCGATCCGATCGGCCATCCCATCTACGTCATCGCCACGGCGCCGGGCTCGGGCATCGCGAAGCTGGAAGACCTGAAGGGCAGGAAGATCGCCTTCAGCCCGGGCCAGGCGCAGGGGGCGCTGGTGCTGCGGTTGCTGAAGAAGCTGAAGCTCAGCCATGGCGATGTCCAGCTTGTCGAGTTGCCCAGCGTCGGCGATGCCTATGTGAACGCGTTGGCGAGCAAGCTTGTCGACGCGGCCCCGATCGCGGAAGCCAACAAACAGCGCTTCGTCCAGAACTATGCCAGGGACGGCGCCRAAGCCCTGCCGCACGGTCTGCGCGACGACCCTTCCTATCTCTACGTGGCGAAATCCTCGCTGGAGGATCCGGACAAGGCCGCCGCCATCCGCGCCTATGTCCAAGCCTGGGGCCGGGCTGTGAAGTGGATCGAGACCCATCCTGAGGAATGGATCACGGGCTATTACGTCAAGGACCAGGGCCTGAAACCGGAGGCCGGACGTTTCCTCGTCGAGTCCAACGGCAGCCCGGTGCCGCTCGACTGGAGCGGCGCGATCGAACGCCAACAGGAGACGATCGATCTGCTCGCCGAAGAGCTGAAGAAGCCCGTGCTGAAGGCGCGATCGCTGTTCGACCGACGCTTCGAGACGGTCGCTGGCGCGGCCTATCAGGGAGAGTGAGCCATGGCGGATCTCTCGTTCCCGAATGCGCGCCGCGCCACCGGCCGGGTGCGGCCCGGCTGGCTGCGACTCGGCGCGGCCGAGCCCATCTCAGCGACCGACACGAACGGCGCGTCGCGCCGGCGCCGTCGCAAGCTTGGACCCGGCCCGACCGTTCCCTATGGCGCGGCCATCGGACCGGCGCTTCTGCTCCTCCTGTGGAGCCTCGGCTCGGCCACCGGCACGATCGACGATCGCATCCTGTCGGCTCCCTGGACCGTGGCGATCACCGGTTGGGAGCTGGTCCAGGACGGCCGCCTGCAGGAAAACCTGTGGACCTCGTTCGTCCGCTCGTTCTGGGGGCTGTTCTGGGGCATCGTCGCCGGCGCCTCGCTCGGCGTCATCGCCGGCCTGAGCCGGATCGGCGAATATCTCGTCGATGGCCCGATCCAGATCAAGCGCGCCATTCCGGCACTGGCGCTGATCCCGTTGCTGATGCTGTGGTTCGGCATTGGCGAGGGCATGAAGATCCTGACGATCGCGCTGATCACCTTCGCGCCGATCTATATCCAGACCCATGACGGCCTGCGCTCCACCGATGCCCGCTTCATCGAGCTGGCCGAGACGCTCGACCTCAGCAACGCGCAGTTCATGCGCCATGTCGTGCTGCCGGCGGCGCTGCCTGGCTTCCTGCTCGGCCTGCGCTTCGGCGTCACCTATTCCTGGCTGGCGCTGGTCGTCGTCGAGCAGGTCAATGCCGCCAGTTTGGGTACATGATCAACCTGGCCCGGACCTATGGCCAGACCGAGGTCATCATCCTCTGTCTTGCCGTCTATGCTGCGCTCGGGCTGAGCTCGGACTGGCTTGTACGCTTCGTCACCCGAAAGGCTCTGCCATGGCGCAAGATTCTCGCGGACTGAATCCCGATCCGGTCGTGCGCGTGCGCGGCCTGACCCGGCACTATGGCGAACGGACGATCCTCGACGGCGTCGACCTTGATATCGGGCGTGGCGAGTTCGTCGCACTACTCGGCCGCTCCGGCTCCGGCAAGAGCACTTTTTTGCGCGCGCTCGCCGGGCTCGATCATGGCGTCCCGGGCTCGGGCCGGTTCGAAGCCCCGAATGCGGTCTCGGTCGTGTTCCAGGATGCTAGGCTGCTGCCCTGGAAGAAGGTCGTCGACAATGTCTCCCTCGGCTTGAAGGGCGGCACAGTCGACGAGCGGGCGTTGCTCGCGCTCGGTGAGGTGGAACTGACGGCGCGTGCCGCTGCCTGGCCGATGCAATTGTCCGGGGGCGAACAACAGCGGGCTGCGCTCGCTCGCTCGCTGGTGCGCGAGCCCGAACTCCTCCTGCTCGATGAGCCGTTCGGCGCGCTCGATGCCCTGACCAGGCTGCGGATGCAGGCGCTCCTGCTCGACCTCTGTGCCCGACACCGACCCGCGGTTCTGTTGGTGACCCATGATGTCGATGAGGCGATCCACCTGGCGCAGCGCGTGCTCGTTCTCGATCAGGGCCAATTCATCGTCGATCTGACGATCGATCTGCCCTCCGACCCGGCCCAGCGCGAACTCCGCTTCGCCGCAGTACGTGCGCAGCTGCTGACCAGCCTCGGTGTCACCGAGAAGGAATTGCGTCGCGTCGCCTGAAGTGCATCGGCCTTCGCCGTTACGTCGATGGCGGTGACGCGGACCTCTGGTCCGGTGACGGGCATAGTTTCAGGGTAGCACCTGTGCAGGTGGGCTGGCTGGGGCGCAACCTTCGGGAGTTTGGGCACCGCATCGAGCAGGCGGCGAGTGTAGGCGTGCTTCGGAGCTCCGAAGATGTCCTCCACCGACCCGGCTTCCACGACCTCGCCATCCTTCATGACGGCGATGTGGTTGCTGACATGCTGGATCACGCCCAGATCATGCGAGATGACAACATCGCCAGGCCGAGCCGGTCCTGGAGGGCGATCAGCAGATCGAGAACCTGCGCCTTCGTCGTGACGTCGAGGGCGAAAACCGGCTCGCACGGAGGGCCTGGGCAATGGCGACGTGTTGCCGCTGGCCGCCGGAGAGCTTCGCCGGCCGCCGTTGAAGAATAGTCGGAGGAAGACTGACGAGCTGGAGCAGTTCCAGAACGCGCGACGCGCGCGCGACCCTTGCTGAGATCTCCGCGCAGGCGCAGGGTTGGTCGATGATCCGTCCGACGGTTAGCGAGGATCGAAGGAACTGAGCGGGGCCTGCCGCAAAGGACGCCGCGCCCGCTCCGGCAGCGCACTCCAGGGCTGACCACGAAACAGCACCTCGCCCTCGTCCGGACGCCGCAGGGCCAGCGCCACCTTGCCGAGTCTCGTCTTTCCCGACTCCGATTCACCGACCACGCCCAAGGTTTCGCCTGTATGGACGGTCAGAGAAACGCCGGCCACCGCGGTGAACACCGTCCCGTCCCGACGCCGCCCGAACCGGACCGAGACATCGCGCATCTCGAAGATCGGCTCTCGTTCTGTGTGGGCATCCATCGCCCGGCTCGGCCGCAAGCCCGGCGATGACAGCCAGCGGTCACGCGTCGCTGCGCTCGGCACAGCGGCCGGCAGGCGTTGCGTATAGGCGTGGCGGGGACTGCCGAGAACCTGCCAGGCGGGCCCCGTCTCGATCAGTTCACCGTTCTGCATGACGGCGATCCGGTGGGCGAGCTGAGCAGCCACCGCCAAATCATGGGTGATCAGCAGGATGCCGTGGCCCGCTCCGGCAAGAGCGCTGAAAACGGCGAGGATCTACTGCTGCACCGTGAGGTCGAGCGCAGTCGTCGGCTCGTCGGCGATGAGAAGGCGAGGGCGGCCGGCGAGCGACCCGACCGCAATGCCTGCCCATGGCGGGGATGAGCATGAGCATGGCGGGAACCGACAAGTCCTGCACAGCGAGCCAGTGCTACCGCGGGGAGCCCCAACCCGGCCATCGGAGCAAGCCATGAAACGGACTACCGCACTTCTGGCTATTGCTCTCGCAGTCTTCGCGGCCCCAGCCGCACGCGCGGACGAGACCAACAAGATCGTGGAGGGCGTCATGAACCTGATCCTCTACGACAAGATGTGCGCGCCGCTAGTCGGCCACCACAGGCGGCAGGCTGAATTGGCGGCCAAGGTCGTGATCAAGGAGGTCCCGCGCAACATGCTCAACGCGACGGCGGATCGGGTGATGACTGCCCACAAGACAGCCGGCACTGCCCGGTACTGCGTAGCGATGAAGGCCAAGATGAGGGCCGCCGAACACCTTCTGCGCTGACCCTTCGCTGCGGGCGCGACCCGCAGCCCGAAGCGCCAAACGCCTTCAACGTGGAGCAAGCACGATGAAATTGATCCCCTTACTGCTGGCGGCGGCCCTCGCGGGGAACGTGGCTTCCCCTGCGGCCGCGAACGATCAGTGGGCAGTGCGGGGCATCGCGCTTGTCTCGGCCTATCACGACAAGTGCGCATTACTGCCCACCGAAGTTCTCGCGATGGCGGAGCGGCAGATCCGAACCATCCCGCGAAGCATGATGGAGGCTGCGCGAGACGGGGTGCTGGCCGAGCGGGCTGCGACCGCATTGCGCTGAAGAAATAAGCCGATCCACATTCTTCGTGCGCCAGTATCAGCCTCGCTCGCTGGTACCCACGGCGACGGGCAAATTATCATGCCGCTTCGGAGCGGCCCTCCAGCAGCCCGAGAAGGTTCATCATCTCATCGGTCATCGGGGATCTCTCGGGTCAGGGTTGGCG
>NZ_JBFTZN010000326.1:0-6174 GCF_056406775.1 Allobosea sp. P1_A7 | reverse complement strand
CGAAAGCTCTCTCAGCGCGCGGCGTCGATCAAACTGCGGGCTATCTGCTTTGCGATCGTCTGAGCTTCCGAGCTCGTCCACTTGTGAGCGGGGCTTACCATGCGCATCCCTGCATCTTCTTCGAAGTAAACAAAGGCTAGGACGCGCTCGCCAGCGTCCATTACCCGATAGCATGACTGATTGCGCTTGATGCGGAGGGGGAGCCGGAAGGGGATCATGCCGGTTTTCAGAAGGGGATTTGGAGGCGGTTCATCGGCTCTGGAACGGGACAAGGTTCGAATATGAGCGGCGGCATGTGGTCCTCCTCCCAGCAGAAGGCCGCATAGTCGAGCTCCGCCCATTCGTTGGCTTCGGGGCTTCCAGGGCGCGCGTCCTCGATCTCGGCCACGCGCTGCCGAGCCGCCAACCATTCCAGGGTATCGGTGATGGCCATCGCGCCCCGCATCGTCAGTGCCGCGTCGCCTCGTTGTCATTGAACCCGACGCACCTTGCCTCGCGGAGCCAGTGCCAAGGGTCGCCGGCGGATTGCTCGACCAGCCAGAGCTGCGGCTTGCCGTCGCCCGGCAGGAAGAAGGCGTAGTCCTCGCCATTCGCCAGGCGATAGGGCGGATCGAAAACAACCAGCTTCTGCACCTCGCCGATGTTCAATTGGACCCGGCTCAACTCGAAATTCCCGCCGCGGGCGATGATCTGCTCGGCCTCGCGGCCAGACAGGGTAGTTCCTGCGGGGGTAGGCGACGGCAGCATAGCTTGACTCCTTGGGGTGCTTGGATGTTCTAACTTTGTTCTCATTCAAGCGCGAGTCAAATGTCATCTTCCGATGTCGATCAGGCCCACCATTCCGCCGACCCTGGAGACGGATCTCCGGCACGATCCGTGGATCGTGCTTCGCTTTCGCTGCTATTACTGCAAGCGCTGGGGCCGACGGGGGCCTGGCGGCCTGTGCGGAGAAATCGGCTCCGCGATGATATTGGGTTGGCCCGTTCGGGACTTTGACAGCGTCCCGCAGTCGGGCGTCTTGGTTCATGAAAAATCGGTTGTTATACCAACGGCCCTCATGATTGACCGACATGAGCCCACTCTCGCATTCCGATTGAGGTGATGGTCTTTGGCTGTGCGACGAGGCGGTTCCATGCGTCGCAGGCGGCGTCGATGATACCGTCGTAGGTGTCGAAGACGCGGTTGGAGAGCCAGTTGGCGCGCAGATACTGCCAGAGATTTTCAACCGGGTTCAGTTCCGGTGCGCGGGAGGGCACAAAGATCAGGGAGATGTTTGCGGGCACGACGAGCTTGCCGGTGGTGTGCCATCCGGCGCGGTCGAGCAGCAAGACTGCATGCGCGCCCTTGGCCACCGTCCTGGCGATCTCGTCGAGATGGGCCTGCATGGCGTGGGTGTCGGCGAAGGGCATGGCGAGCGCTGCGCCGACGCCCCGTGCCGGACAGATCGCTCCGAAGAGATAGGCGCTTTCGTAGCGCTGGTCGGCCGGTTGGCGCGGCCTCGTTCCGCGCCTGGCCCATTGCCGGACAAGGCCGTTCTTCTGGCCGATGCGGGCCTCGTCCTTACATGAGGGTTCAGCGGTCAACGGCATTTCTGCATGCGGTCCTCCGTGGTTGGTTGGTCGAAGTGCTGCAGCTCTCGGATCCCGGGCCGTCCTGCATCGCAGCAGCTGCTGCGTAACCTTACATGCGGTCGGGTCCTGCGAGGGAGCCCGCACCATAATGCCTCATACACGAGGCGTTGCCCAGGTGAGACGCGACCCACCTGAAACGCGGCAGCTGAACGCTACCAAAGAAGAAGACGGTCGCGCTTCCCGTATCGCCCCGGCGGTGATGCCGCGTGCGACAATCCCGTGAGTTTCAGCCGCAACCTCTGCCGCCGCCCTGATCTCGACGCCGTCCGGCATGACGCCAGTATCGGCGTAGCGCCAGAGCGCGATCAGAAGCTTTCTCGCCATGGCTACGATGGCGATCCGCCGCGTGCGCCCCTGTAGGGTGCCCACGCGCTTACGGAACCAAGCGGAAAGCACACTGTCTGGCTGATAGCGCAGCCACAGCCAGGCGAGCTGAATCAGTGCCGTGCGTGCTCTGGGATTGCCCGCCCGGCTGATGCTTCGGTCGCGGTCCATGCCGCCGCTCTGATAGGGCATGGGTGCGATGCCGACGTAGCTGGCGAGTTGGCGGCGGTTGGCGAAGGGGCGGTAAAGCACCTCGCGCACCAGCACGGTGGAGAAGTTCGCGCCGATGCCCCGGATGCGTTGCAGGGCCGTGATCTTCCGGGTCGCTGTGTCCTCGATCGTGGCGGCCTGGGCTTCGGCGCGCTCGGCCTCCATCTCGCGGATTAGCTCCAAAGTCAGCACGAGCCGGCGTCGAAGGCGGTTGAGCTCGGCATGCATCAGCGAAGGCAGCGCGCGACCGTCCCCCGTGCGTAGCTCGGCCATGTCGCGCTCCCAGGAGCGTAGCGACGGCCTTCCCCGGATGCCCTGCGTGAACAACAGCGCCTCGATCCTGTTCTCGATGCGGAGCCTCTCTTGTACGAGATGCTCACGCTCGCGGTGTGGTCGTTTGGCATCCTCCTCCTCAGGCGTCGGCACGCGCACCATGCTGCACACTCGCCGGTCACCACCCAGCCAGGTTGCGAGCACATGCAGCATGCCTTCGGCATCGAGCCTGTCGGTCTTGGCCCGGCGGGCGCGTCGGTTTACGAGGATGCTGGTCGGCTCAAGCACGTAGGCAACGATGTCATGCGCCGTCAGCCATCTGTGCAGCCAGAAGCCGTCCCGGCCGGCCTCGAAGCAACATGCGACATCGACGGTCTGCCMGAGCTTGGCCGACGTGCGCGATCGCAATATGACGATCAGCGCCAGCAGCGCCGTCGTGTCGCCCCCATCGATGCGGTGCAGTCGCGACTTCTCGGCGCCTGGTAGCCGGGCAGCGACGAGCCACGATGAGACGCTGAGTTCGATGGCGATGCGGATGGTGTTCTCAGACGGCATGATGGCAGGCTCCCTGATCTGAGTGCGGATGCCTGCCAGTTTGAACGATCAGCCCCGGCGGTGTCCGCCCTCATAGCATCTGGAACCAGATCTCCACCGTCTTGCGCTTGGCGACACCMGCCAGATGCGCGCTCAGCGTCGTCGCGAAGCTTATGGAATGGCCCGCCCCTCCTTCCGGCATTGTAGTTTTGCCGAAGGCCCAACCGGAGGAAAAGGTCATGAACATTAGCGTGCTCGGAATCGACCTCGGCAAGAATATTTGCAGCGTCGTCGGCCTCGATAGCTCTGGGGCAGTGGTCCTGCGCCGACGGGCGACACGGCCGAGGTGGCCAAACTCCCTCCGTGCGTCGTCGCCATGGAGGCCTGCTGCGGCGCGCATCATCTTGGGCGCCTTTTTGCCAGCAATGGGCATGACGTCCGGCTGATGTCGCCGGAATACGTGCGCCCCTACGTCAAAGCCCAGAAAAACGACGATCGCGATGCCGAGGGAGTTGCCGAAGCCGCGACGCGGCCGACCATGCGTTTTGTCGATTTGAAGACCCAGGACCAACTCGACATCCAGACGCTGCATCGATCGCGCGACAGGCTGGTCGGCGAAAGGACTGCGCTGATCAACCAGTTGCGCGCCATTTTGCTGGAGCGTGGAATCGTTGTTCCTCAAGGCAAACGCAAGCTCGAACAATCTGTCGACGCGCTGATGGCCGAAGATAATAACCAGTCGGGGCTCAGCCCGAGAGTGAGCGTCCTCATCGCCGACATGCGCGCACAATGGACGAAGCTCGATCGACGGATCGCTGTTTTTGATGCGGAGTTTGCGGCCTTCGCCAAGGAAAACGACGCAGCGAAGCGCTTGTTGAAGATACCCGGCGTCGGCGTCACGATCGCTTCAGCGTTAGCCGACCTTCAGGCCTTCTGCATTTGGGTACACTGTCCTCGAGTTAAAGCCGCACGTTCGAATCGTGTCGGGCGCGGAATTTCGGTTCAAACCTGCGAACCGCAAGCCCATCGACCACCCCGAAGTTGATTATCCTCCTGAAGAAAACTCGAAAGCGCCAGTGTCAATGATTCGACAGGTACAATGGCGAGCCGGCGCTTCTGAAGCGTTCGACGGCTCTCCCGATGTGGTCGCGCATTAAGCTCGCATTCTTGACCATTGATTCGACGCCGCGCTCAGCCCAGAGCTGACGGGCAGAACATGGCTCAATCTTCGCGTCGACAACGGACAGCGATAGCACGCTGCCTACGCTCTCCAATCCGATCCAAACTATGTTCCGATCCCGAAGGAGCCGTCGGTGGGAATGTGATGTGGGAAGCGGCGCTAATACTTCGCGATCAGCTTCGGATCAAAGGTGTCTTCCCGGTCACGCGGTATCCGCAACTCCACCTTCGAGCTCCCGCCCCGACCCGTCTCCTTCGAAGCGTTGCGGCGAGGAGGCTTCCCGGCAGCAGCCTCACCGTGTCTAGCTCCGCTGACAGAACCCCGTTCGCAGCGCCTTCTTCAACTCGTCGACCAAGGTTTGCCAATCGGCTTACTGCATGATTCGGACGTGCGGCCAGCGATAACGTTATTGTCTATTGCGTGAGCCAACCGCAGGCTTGTTAAAGCATCAGATTTAACAGGATTTTGACAAGAAACATTATTGCTCTGGCGCCAATGATACGCCGCCCAAATAAATAAGTACTTGATTCAAATAATGGCTCTAGAGCCGCCCAGGCCTGCCGGGTTCGAGATTCGATTCTAGCTGATTACTAAATTAACTGGGCGAAATCCAAGCATTAATTGGAATATTAATCTTTTATATACCAATTATATTCACCGATGATGCCGGACTGCGGCATGTACCCTGTCTGTTTATCTCTATAATTCTTCGGCCCGCAGGTAACGTAGATGTGGCTTGATAGCCACAGGGGGTCGACAATTGGCCCCGGCGCGGTGATTGAGGTTGATCGGCCACCCGGCTTTCGTATTGTGGAGATGCGTCGGGACGTTCCCGGTCGCTGTTTTTCGTCTTCGCCTCTGAATGGTTCAGGGACGTGGGCGAAAGACCGGGATAGGCGGGTTCGCCGGTTTGGTCTCCTGGGGCCGATCGTCAAGAACACGCYGAAGCCCGAGGGTCTCGAAACTCTTTTGGAGGTTACCAATGAAGCTCGTTAAGAGCCTCCTCCTCGGTTCYGCCGCCGGCTTCGCCGCGGTCGCCGGGGCTCAGGCCGCCGAYCTTCCCTCGCGGAAGGCCGCTCCGGTCGAATACGTTCGCGTCTGCACCGCCTATGGCAGCGGCTTCTTCTACATCCCCGGCACCGATAGCTGCCTKCGCATCGGCGGCCGTCTCCGCGCTGAGTACACMTTCGGCGAGCGTTGGGGCGAYYTKCAGGACTCGTACGGCACCCGCGCTCGTGGTCGTCTGAACATCGACCTGCGCACCGCCACCGCTTACGGCACCCTGCGCACCTTCATCCGTTATGACGTCACGGTTTCGACCGGCCCGTACGGCTACGGCGCGCTGAACGGCGGCGCGATCTTCGCCAACGGCGCTGCTGGCGCCAAYAGCAACACGACTGGCATCAGCCTCGAYAAGGGCTTCATCCAGTTCGGACCGATCACCGCTGGTCGCGCGCAGTCTTTCTTCGACTTCTACGCCAACGACCTCGGCTTCAGCTCGCTCCGCGGCTCGGACAACAGCCCGAACCTGCTGGCCTACACCGCGACCTTCGGCTCGGGCTTCTCGGCCACGATCTCGCTCGAAGACCGCCTGGCCGGCCGTAACGCGGTTGTCCGCAACGCTCTCGCCTTCAACGGCGCTGCTCCGGTCCTCGAGGGCAGCGAGATGCCGGACCTCGTCGGTGCGTTGAACGTGACCCAGGGCTGGGGCTCCGCTCAGCTGTCGGGTGCCATTGGTCAGCGTAACGTTGCCAGCACCCCGGCAAATGTTCTTGCCCCCGGTTTTAACAACACCGCCATCCGCGGCGGTGACGAGACCACTTGGGCTATCCAGGGCGGCCTGAAGTTCAACCTGCCGATGCTCGCCGCTGGCGACGTCCTGTGGTTGCAGGCAGCTTACGCTGAGGGCATGGGCTCCTACCTCGGCTACGGCGGCACCTATGGCTACGGCCGCCTCGGCTCGCTCGCCGCTGCGGACATCGTCATCGACGGCTCGCTCGCCGCTGCGGACATCGTCATCGA
>NZ_JBFTZN010000325.1:0-6176 GCF_056406775.1 Allobosea sp. P1_A7 | reverse complement strand
GTGCTTCCCCTGGTCGATCTCGATCCTCGCCGGCACCCATGTCTGCCTGCGCCAGGTCCGCGCCAAGGCGCTGTACGCGGCGCTGGCGGATCATGGCGTCACCCATCTCTGCGGCGCACCCATCGTGATGTCGACGCTGCTCAACGCCCCGGCGGAGGAACGCCGCCCCTTCTCGCAGAAGGTCTCCTTCCTCACCGCCGCCGCCCCGCCGCCAGAAGCCGTGCTTGCCGCGATGAAGCAGGCTGGGTTCGAGGTGACGCATCTCTACGGCCTGACCGAGACCTATGGTCCCTCAGTCGTGAATGAGTGGCAGCGCGACTGGGACGCCTTGGAAGCTGCGGACCAGGCCGTGCTGAAAGCACGCCAGGGCGTGCGCTACCCCGCTCTGGAAGCCCTCGATGTACTCGACCCGGAAACCATGCAGCCGGTTCCCCGCGATGGTCAGACACTCGGCGAGGTGATGTTCCGCGGCAATGTCGTGATGAAGGGCTACCTCAAGAATCCGAAGGCGACCGAAGCTGCCTTTGCCGGTGGCTGGTTCCATTCCGGCGACCTCGGCGTGCGTTATGCCGACGGCTATATCCAGCTCAAGGACCGCTCCAAGGACATCATCATCTCCGGCGGCGAGAACATCTCCTCGATCGAGGTCGAGGATGCGCTCTACAAGCATCCCTCGGTGCAATCGGCTGCGGTTGTCGCCAGGCCGGACGAGAAATGGGGTGAGACGCCCTGCGCCTTCGTCGAACTCATGCCGGGGAAGAATGCGACCGAGGCGGAGATCATCGCCTTCTGCCGCGGGCTTCTGGCCTCGTTCAAATGCCCCAAGACGGTGGTCTTCACCGAGATCCCCAAGACCTCGACCGGCAAGATCCAGAAATTCAAGCTGCGCGAGATGGCAAGGGCCCTGTAGTGCCAGGCGCGGATTCCAGTCCTGCATGTCCATTCAACGAGAAAGCCGGCCCCTCCTGGGACCGGCTCGATCAAAACCATCCTATTCGACGGGCGATGGCTGCCCCGTTATCCCGTTCAATGCAGCGTCGGCTGCGGCATCGTCATTCTGACGCGCTCGATCTCTTCCTTCAGCAGCAGCTTCTTCCGCTTCAACTCGGACACACTCAGCGTATCGGAAGAGGGGCGCGCCGCGGCTTGGGCGATGGCTTCCTCAAGCTGACGATGCTTGCGCTCGAGCTCGGCGAGGTGGGTCTGCAGCGACATCTGGATTCTCCTGATGAGCGATTGACGGGGGGAGTCTGACACAGAGCCGGCTTCAAGTCTCTGGGGCAGCAGTGCACTGCACCATGAGTTTCCGTGATCCTGGGTCTCTCCTTCCCGCAGGGCGCGAATGGCACGCGCTATCCCTGCGCGAAGCGACACTGCGCTCTTGCCGGGCCGCCCGCGCCTGAGCATAGTCGACCCGGATCGCGGCAATGATGAGACGGCTTCATGGGATTCGAGCTGAGCCCTGAGGAGATCGAGGCCTTTACGGCCGAGCTGGCTCGTCTGCGCGAAGAGCATCGCGACCTCGACAGCGCCATCGACGCGTTGGAGCGCATGGGCGCGATCAATCAGATCCAGGTGCAGCGCCTGAAGAAGCGGAAGCTCTACCTCAAGGACCGCATCACGCAGATCGAAGACGCGCTGACGCCGGACATCATCGCCTGATGCGGAAAACAGCACACAGAACAATGATTTCGACGAATCGGTGCTTGCCTGCCGGGCTGCCCGCAGTTTAAGTCGCGCGCTTCCTCCCCTCGCATGGGAAGCGAGTGCACATGGCCGATACCAGCCCTCCTGTCGCCATCATCATGGGCAGCCAGTCCGACTGGGCGACGATGCGTCATGCGGCCGAAGTCCTCGACATGCTCGGCGTGGCCCACGAGGCTCGCATCATGTCCGCGCACCGGACCCCGGAACGCATGTTCTCCTTCGCGAAGGAAGCCAAGGCGAAGGGCTTCAAGGTCATCATCGCGGGCGCCGGCGGGGCCGCGCATCTGCCGGGCATGACGGCTTCGCTGACGCCGCTTCCGGTCTTCGGAGTGCCGGTCGAATCCAAGGCCCTTTCCGGCCAGGACAGCCTGCTCTCGATCGTGCAGATGCCGGCGGGCATCCCGGTCGGCACGCTCGCCATCGGCCGGGCCGGGGCGGTCAATGCCGGCCTCCTCGCCGCCGCCGTGCTCGCCTTGGGCGATGAGCCCCTGGCCGAGCGGCTGGAAGCCTATCGCAGCCGCCAAAGCGGGGCGGTCGCCGAATTCCCCAGGGACGACGCATGAGCACGCCCGATCCGCGCGGGCTTGGCCCCGGCGCCATGCTCGGCATCCTCGGCGGTGGGCAGCTTGCCCGCATGATTGCGCTCGCCGCCGCCGATCTCGGCATTCGCGCCCATATTTTCGCGCCCGAGGCTGATAGCCCGGCCTTCGACGTCGCCGCCCGTCATACGATCGGCGCCTATGAAGACGAGGCTGCGTTGGCCGGATTTGCCGATGCGGTCGACCTCGTCACCTATGAGTTCGAGAATGTGCCGCATGCGACAGCGGCCTTCCTCGCCGCGCGCACGCCGCTTCATCCCGGCGCGCGCGCCCTGGCCCTGACGCAGGACCGGCTGAGCGAGAAGAGCTTCGTCGCCGATCTCGGGCTGGCGGTTGCGCCGTTCCGCGCCGTCGATTCGCTGGCCGATCTCGAACGCGCGGTCGCCGAACTCGGCCGCCCCAGCGTCCTGAAGACGCGCCGCTTCGGCTATGACGGCAAGGGGCAGGTGAAGATCGCGGCTGATACCGATCTGGCCGAAGCCTATGAGGCCATCGGGCATTTTCCTGCCATCCTCGAAGGCTTCGTCAGCTTCAGCCGGGAGGTTTCCGTCGTCGCAGCCCGCAACACTGCCGGCGACTTCGCTGCATTCGATCTTTGCGAGAACGAGCATCGCGACCACATCCTCGCCTTCACGCATGTGCCGGCGCAGGTTGCGGCCGGGACCTCCGCCAGCGCCATCGAGGCGGCGCGCAAGATCGGAGAAGCGCTCGGCTATATCGGTGTCTTCGCCGTCGAGATGTTCGTGGTTGGCGAGGGCGCGAGCGAGACCGTCATCATCAACGAGATCGCGCCGCGGGTGCACAATTCCGGACACTGGACCAGCGAAGGCGCCGAGACCTCGCAATTCCACCAGCATGTCCGCGCCGTCTGCGGCCTGCCGCTTGGATCGGCCACCCGTCGCGGCACTGTCGAGATGGAAAACCTTGTCGGCGACGCCGCACTTCGTTGGCGGGAAATCCTGGCAGAGCCGGGCGCGCATCTGCATCTCTACGGCAAGCGGGATGCCCGCCCCGGCCGCAAGATGGGCCATGTCACGCGGCTGAAGCCGGCCCGCACATAACGTGCTTCCTTACGGAGTCGGCACTCATTCCTGCCGGCTTGTCCGGACGAATCCCGCGGCTCGTCTCCGCCCGCGATTTCTCCACGTTCTCCGGCTCTTCCGGCGTGGACAGCCGAATTGAATTCTGTTATCCGCACAACCCTTCCTGCGAGTTGAGAAACTTCGCCGGACCCGAAATCTTGACCAACCCGCTAAAGACGGACAATCACGTGCAGGTTCTCGTTCGCGACAACAATGTCGATCAGGCTCTTCGCGCCCTCAAGAAAAAGATGCAGCGCGAAGGCATTTTCCGGGAGATGAAGCTCCGCGGTCATTACGAGAAGCCTTCCGAGAAGAAGGCGCGCGAGAAGGCGGAAGCCGTCCGCCGCGCCCGCAAGCTGGTCCGCAAGAAGCTGCAGCGCGAGGGCCTTCTGCCCGCGCCGGTGAAACCCAAGCGCCCCTGATCTCCGGCTGAGGGCGGCCGCTTTGGCCGCTTCGCACGGATGCATCATGTCGAATCAGCGCCTGGAGCCTCTCCGGGCGTTGTTGCTTTTTCGGCGGCGTTAACCAAAGCTTGGCAGGATGCAGGCGTTCTCGCGTGAAGGGGCGCTGTCGGCTGGGGAGCGCAATCAGGTCATGACGACCAACGGGGTCGAGCATGGCAGTCGAGGCACAGAACCGGGACCGATGAGGCAGAGCATGTTTCGAGGCAAGAGCTGGCTGGCTGCAGCCGGCATCGCCGTCGCGCTGGCAGGATGCGACACCGTTTCCAATCTGGGCTCACAGAGCGCAATTGCTGAAGTCGATGCGGAATCATCCGCCAATGCGAGCGTGAATATCGGCTCGCTCAGCGAGGTCATCAACCGCAACCCCAACGATCCGCAGGCCTATAACACCCGCGGCGCGGCCTATGCCCGTGCCGGCCGCTACTCCGACGCGATCTCCGATTTCACCAAGGCGGTGCAGATCGACCCGAACCTCGCCTCGGCCTATACCAATCGCGCATTGGCGCTGCGCCAGAGCGGCCGCAATGACGCGGCGATGGCAGACTTCAACCGCGCCACCACAGCCAACCCGAACTATGCCCCGGCCTATATCGGGCGTGCCAACCTGCTGCGCCAGCAGGGCAACAGTCAGCAGGCGCTGTCCGACCTCAACACCGCGATCCGCCTGAATCCAGAATCGGCCGAAGCCTTCCATGCCCGTGGTCTGGTCTATCAGAAGGAAGGCCAGCACCAGCATGCGATCACCGATTTCGACTCGGTCATCGATCGCAATCCCTATAACGCCCCGCCCTATACGGCCCGCGGCCAGAGCCTGATCGCGGTCGGAAAGTTCGAGCAGGCGATCGAGGACTTCACGGCTTCGCTCAATGTCGACAACCGCAACGCCGAAGCCTGGGCCGGTCGCGGACTCGCCAGCGAAAAGCTCGGCAAGAAGACTGAAGCGGCCGAGAACTATCAGCGCGCCCTGAGCCTGGACAGCAACAATGCAACCGCCCGCGCCGGCCAGGCGCGCCTCGGCGGAGGCAGCCTCTTCCGCTGACCATACCGCCAGGCCGCCGCGCTACTCGACGGCGCGGCTTTCTTGGCCGGCAACGGCACCGTTCGTCAGATTGGCCAGGAAGCCCCGGATCTCGGGCAGCGAACCATGCGCCGGCAGGTCCTGGTGGCCACCGCTGGAAAAGCGGACGAAGCGCTTGGGCATGTTCGCCATGTCGTAGAGTGCCTGCCCCTGCGCGAAGGGAATGACGGCATCGCGGCCACCGTGCAACACCAGCAGTGGCGCGGTGACGCGGCCGATGACGGCGTCCGACCGGAACTGATCCTTCATCAGCCAGCCGATTGGTGCGAAGGGATAGGCGAGTTGCGCCACTGCAGCTGCCGACAGATAGGGCGCCTCGAGTATCACGGCCTTGAGCGGGCGCTCCGCTGCAAGCTTGAGCACAACACCGGTGCCCAGGGATTCGCCATAGCCAACCAGCCGATCGGCGCCAAAGCGTGAGACGGCAGCGTCATAGGCCGCACGCGCATCGAGCAGCAGCCCCTCTTCCGACGGCGCGCCGCTCGACCCGCCATAGCCGCGATAATTCACGGCGAAGAGCCCGGTCCCGTCCTCGGTCAGGCCACGGAAGCGCGCCTGGCGGGCGGATCTCGCGAAATTGCCGGCATTGCCGTGGAAGAACAGCAGCACCGGCTTGCCCTCGCGCGGCGGCACCACCCAGGCGATCAGCCRCTCGCCATCGGCAGCAGTTAGCGTCGTCTCCTCGACACCTGGCAGATTGGCCGCAGCGATGTCTGCACGTGTCGGGTCGCGCGGATACAAAAGCTCGCGCTGCTCGACATAGAGCAGCGCCAGAAAGGTCAGATAGAGGACAAGCCCAGCGAGCGCGAGAAGGCGAATGAGCTTCATGCCGATCATGGTCCCCGATCACCGCGGCGGCACGGCCACGCTCAGTCCAGCACCTTCATCATGTCCACGGAGGCCGTCTCGAAGCCTGCGCGGCGATAAGCCCTGAGCGCGAGGTCATTGCCCTCCAGCACACCGAGATGGAGGACCTTGCGCCCCGTCGCCCGCGCAAAGCGCTCGGCTTCCGCCAGCAGGATCTGACCGATGCCGGTCCCACGCTCCGCGGCGCCAACGACGATATTCTCGATATAGACGTGATCGCGCAGGTGCTCGTGTACGAACGGGCCGGTCCGGGCAAGCTGCAGCGCGAGATAGCCGACGACGCGGCCATCGCTCTCGGCGACCATCAGCACACCCCCGGTCTCGTCCGCCTTCTCACGATCATCTGCCAGGCAGGCGGCGGCCACCTCCGGCCCGGTCC
>NZ_JBFTZN010000324.1:0-6259 GCF_056406775.1 Allobosea sp. P1_A7 | reverse complement strand
GCCCAAGGACGACTGAATCAGAACCTCAAGCTCGCAGCAACGCTGACTTCTTCAACACAATCGGCCCATAGTGGTCATCCATCCAACATTGAAGGCAACCGGCAAGCAGTAGCAAATGTTGGATATCAGACCGCTCAGACACGTAAGAAGCCGAGTGAAATTAGCGCGAGGCCCCGCTGCTGGCGTCCCGAAATGCCGCACTCAGTGCTTCAGCGCGTGCCTATACTCCTCGCCAAACGTGGACAGTGAACTGGCAAGCACCGTCGCCGCGCCATCCAYCAGGCCGCAACGGCCGGAACCAGGCAGCAGCTGCGTGAGATTCTCAAGGGCCGCAAGATCACTCGGCCGCCCGGCGCCGGACTCGATACGTTCGAGAATGCGCGAAACCTGATTCGTGCCGATTTTGCAGGAGGGGCATTGACCGCAGGAATTGGCGGCGAAGAAAGCGACGTATTCCGCCGTCTTGCGCAGGATGCTAGTGCCTTCGCCAACTACGATCATCGCACCCGTGCCGAGCCGCGAGCCACGCGCCYGCAGGCTGTCGAAATCCAGCGCCACGTCGAGATCGCTGGCCGTCAGCAGCGTGTTGGAAGGACCGCCGGTGAAGACGGCCTTGAACCCCTTATCCGCGAGCATCCCGCCGCCATGGCCGAACACCAGGTCGCGCAGGGAGGTGCCCATGGGCAGTTCGTGCAGGCCGGGGCGCATCACGTCACCGGACAGCGAATAGAGCTTGGTTCCCACCGCATCGCCGAGGCCGAGCCCCCGATACCACGCAGCGCCCCGGCCCAGGATGTGCGTCGCATGGGCGAAGGTCTCGACATTGTTCAGCAGCGTCGGCGCGCCGTTCACGCCCTTCTCGGCGGGGAAGGGCGGCTTGAGCGACGGGAAGGGAAAGCCGCCCATCACGCTGGCCACCGCGGCCGTCTCTTCGCCGCCGACATAAAGGCCGGAGCTGGGACTGATATGGATTTGCACGGGCATCCCGATCGCCTCGTCGACGCGCGCGAGGAGGGGATGCTGGCGCCACGCCGCGGACGCGGCCTGCAGCATTTCCACCGCGGCGGTTTCGCGCGGATTGACGTAGAGGGCGATCCTGTTCGCCTTGACCGCTATCGCCCCGATGAGCGCGCCCTGGATCACCTGGTGGGGCGTGCGGGAGAGCAGGAAGCGGTCCTTGAAGGTGCCTGGCTCATCCTCATTGCCATTGCAGATGATCCATTTCCCGCCTCCCTCCGGGCAGGGCGGCTGGGCAGCCACGGCGGCCCATTTGCGATGCGTCGGAAAGCCAGCGCCGCCCAGACCGCGCAGCCCGGCGGCTTCCAGGGCGGGAATGATGCCGGCCGGGTCCGACAGGGCACGCTCCAACCCTTCACCGCCGCCCGCCGCGAGCCAGCCGGCGAGATCCGGACCGACCTGGATGGCCTCGGCGGTGAGCACGGCGGTCATGTGGCGATCGACCTGTCAGTGGTGGCGTCGAAATTGCCGTAGGGCGGAAAGATCATCGGCGACTTGCGGCTGAGTGGCAGGCCCTGCACCACAAGGGCGCGGCGCCAATTGGCCAGGTGCGCGAGGCCGACGTTACGCGGCCGCTCCCCCCGTGCGTCGGCCGCGGCACTGGCACCGGCGTGGCGGCCGAACGCCACCAGTTCCAGCAGCGCGTTGCCCATCATGCGGTTGCGTCCGTGCAGTCCGCCGGTCACCTCGCCGGCACACAGCAGGCCGGGGACGGCCGTGCGGCCCTTCGGGTCGATCACCACACCGCCATTCTGGTAGTGCAGGGTCGGACGGATCAGGAAGGGTTCCTCGGCCGGGTCGAAGCCGCCGCGATGCGCGAGGTGGAGCAGCGTTACGAGGCTTTTCTCCAGGATGCCGGGCTTCGCCTGTTCCAGGGACGGCGTGTCAAGAAAGACGCCGGTCTTGCCATCGCGGCCAATGCCCCGGCCCTCGGCGATCTCGCGCAGGACCGCTGAGGCCACGATGTCGCGTGGCTGCAATTCATCCACAAAACGCTTACCCCGGCCGTTCACTAGATAGGCGCCGGAGGAGCGCGCCGCCTCGCTGACCAGCGCGCCTTCCATGTGCGGCGGCCAGGCGATGCCAGTAGGGTGGTACTGGAAGCTGTCCACCTCGCGCAGCGCAGCCCCGAGGCGATAGGCCAGCGCCAGCCCGTCCGCCGTGGCGCCGTAGTGATTCGAGGTCGGAAACCCCGCGAGGTGCAGCCGCCCCGCGCCGCCGGTGGCCAATACCACCGCCCCGGCGCGCGCCAGCACCGCGCGGCCGCGGGCGAAGTCGTGCAAGACCGCCCCGGCACAGCGGCCGCGATCGTCGCTCAGCAATTCCAGCGCCGGATGGCGGTCGAGAAGGGTGATCCCCGGCTGCAGCAGGGTCGCCTCCCGCAGCGCCCGCATCAGTTCCAGCCCGGTGAAGTCTCGATAGGACAGCAGCCTGGCCGCGGTGGCGCCGCCGGGCTTCTTGCGCAGCAGCGTACCGCCCATGCGTTGGCTGTTCTCGGTGAGGTCGAAGTTCATCCCCTCCTGGATCAGCCAGCGGATGGCGGAAGGTCCGTCTGCGACCAGGGCCGCCACCAATGCCTTGTCGGCGGTGAAATGGCCCGCGCGCAGCGTGTCCTCGAAATGGCGTTGCAGGCTATCCTCGGCGCCCACTGCGGCCTGGATGCCGCCTTCGGCCATGACGGTGTTGCTGTCTCCGATGCGGAGCTTGGTGGCGAGCAGCACGCGCGCCCCGGCACGGGCGGCGGTTAATGCCGCCACGCAGCCAGCTCCACCACCGCCGATCACCAGCACATCGGCGTCCAGGGTCGGAGCGCCGGCGATGTCCACATCCTCCAGCAGCGAATCCGCCTGCAGCAGGTCAGCCAGGATGGCCGGGCATTCCTGGCCGGCGCTGACGCCGACCCGCAGCGTCACCATGGCGCCCGGCTGGCGGTCAGGGTGGTAGCCGGCCAGCAGGTACTGCACCGGCAGGTCCAGCGCCTTGGCCGGGGCGGGGGCGGCGGCTCGCCAAGCCTCCACGGCCTGCGCATGCGGAATGCCGGCGGCGCTCAAGCAACGGACTCCGCGGGGGGCGGATTGGCGCCGGGCGCGTCGAAGTCAATCGGCTGCCGGCCTTCCCTGATCTCGTGCAGGCGCATGATCAGGTCCGACGGGCGCAGTGTGAGGGAGGCGCGCATCCGCCGCACGAACTGGCCCAGATGCGCCGGGTCGATATGCTCGGGGCAGGCGGCGACGCAGAGGTCACAGAGCACGCAGTGATCGAACAGCCCCGCCGCCGCGTCGGTCTGGCCCATGACGGCCAGATCGACCATGCGCTGCACCTCGATCCCCTTAGGGCAGGCGTGGTCGCAGCCGCCGCAGTGGCGGCAATGCTTGGCTTCGGGGAAGACGGCGCCGATCTGCTCGATGGCTGTCCAGCTGTCGGTGAGGAGTTGCAGGTCGTAGCCATGCGCGCGGCGAGCCGGGAAATGGTCGATGAAGGCGACTTGCATGCCCTCCTCGGCCAGCATCTCGCAGGCGAGCGCCGTGCTGGCCAGCCGCTCGCCCGGGCGGCGCACCAGAACCCGGCAGGCACCACAGACCCCCTGGCCCAGGCAGCCCACATTCTCGGTGAGCGGCAGGCCGGCCCCGATCCAGGCCTGGAGCAGGGAGACGCCCCTGGTCGCCCGGATGGCATGGCCGTCGAAGGTGAAGCCAACGCCATCGGACGGTGCGGCATCGTCGGCCATGCGGGTCTCTCCTCTTCATCCATCATCCGGTTCACCCGAGGCCCAGTATCCTCCACCAGGTGGTGCCGAGCACCGCGTAGATGATAAGCTCCCCAACGCACGTGATGAAGCCGACGCGCCACCAGGTGCCCAACGGCACATAGCCGCTTCCGAAGATGATGGGCGAGGTGCCGGTGGCGTAGTGCGTCAGTGTCATCATGATGCTCGAGCCGGCCACCATCAAGAGCAGGATCGGTATCACATAGTCGGGCGGCACCACGCCGACCCACGGTCAGGAAGGCGATGGCGCTGATGTGCGCCGTCGTGCTGGCGAAGACGTAGTGCGAGAAGACAAAGAGCAGCACGAGCAGCGTCGCGGCCAGCTCCCATCCCATGCCGGCGGCCACGATGCCGTTCTTCATGGCCGAGCAGCTGAACGAGACGGACATCATCCCCTGGTTCTCCGAGCTGATGCTGGCGAGGCCGATCTGATCGCGCGCAAATGGCTCGTGGCGGACGATCAAGGGAAAGGCCGGATCACATTGTCTAACAGGTCAGGTCGTGCTGACCGCCATGCGTGACGATGGGCGCACTCCCTAGGGGTCGGGCGCGTCCGTCACGCCAAATTTAGGCCTTGGATTGGCGTGACGCCATCGTGACTTTTTCATTCGCGTCACGCTCAGAAATTGCCTGAGCTGGCAGGTTTTATTGGGGTTTTCAGCATGTCCGGCCGCTTCGGCGGCGGGAAATGGGAGTGTACCGAACACCCCGACTGCTGCACGCTCGAATGGACCAAGGCGCATGTCGAGAAGCAGTTCCTCCGCTGGCTCCGCAGGGCCAAGCTCAGGGAGGCGGCATGACGATCAGTTTGCCATTCGCCCGCGCTGCCGCCTCGAATGCGGCTCGCACGTCCATGGGTGACTTGCCGCCTTCCAAGCAGCTCATGACGATCAGGACTGCTGCCTGCCAGTTCGGGGTCTGGTCGTTCCATTCGAGTAGCAGATCGGCAGCCCGCTCGACCGAGGTGACGGCGTAGCAAACGCCCGGCTTCCTCGTCTCGACCACGACTTCAGGCCASAACCAGTGCCAGRCCCGCATGACCAACCCCCCGCACGATTGAGGATTAGGAAGATGACTCCCGTCCAGGAAGCCCTGCTGCTTGAACTCGCCCGCAGTACCGCCCAGACGCAGCTCGTGCTCGCGATGCTGATCAGAACGACCTGTGAAAGCTACATGAACCCCGTCGCCTACCAGATGAACGCGGAATTGCTCCAAAGGGAAGAGTGGCTGCGCGACACCATCACTCGAGTGACAAGAGAAGAACGGTAACTGCCCGAAACAATCTCGGCCGGTGATGTACAATTAATCGCAAATGCCAGTCCCCCGCGTTGTTCGATGTCGGAAGCACCGGTTAAAAGCGGGTCGGCATTAGTCTCGTGCCTCACGCAAAACGAGCCCGGCCAGCGCGTACGCATGGAGTACTCCGGTCCGAGCTGTGATCCGCAAGGCTCTGGCGAGAGCCAATTGGGGGGCAACGCGCCCCGTGAACCACATCCACAGCGCCAGAGCGACCATCTGGACTGCGATGAGGGCCATCTAGCCGTTGGTGGGGCCGAAGCTGGGGTGCGTGTTGTCAGTCGACATGGATACACAATTAGCAGGCATTCTCACCCGCCTAATCGTCGGTGGGAACGAAAGTCTCCCCGCGTTGCTTCGAGCCTCTCGCGGCGTGTCTTTCCCACGTTTGGCTTGGCGCGGCAAACGGCTGGCGCGTTGACGCTCTAAGTTTCGGCGTGCTGTTTGCCACGAAGTGCCTTATTCTGTCGTCTCGCGCTCTTTAAGCAGCTGGTTGAGCAGGTCCTGTTGATCGTTGATCCTGTTCGCTATGGCTTCTTCCGCGGCGGAACCAGACGTGGCAGTGGCTCGCTCCATCAGATCTGCGATATTCCTTCGGAGGACCATAATCTGGATATCGAGCTTCAGTTTGGACGCGATATCAGGTATTGGGCGGCTCGATCGCATCGGTCTATGCTCAACACATCGTTTGATGTTACGGGCAACGTCATGAGCTTAATCGAACTAACCCCAATGGAACATGCGAGATCACGCCAAGCATTTGCTGGTTCCCCCAAAGAAGCGGAACGTCCTGCCATTTGCGTATGGCGCATCCGGTGGCCCGTGAGGAAAATGACGGGCAATCGTGACCCGGCTTCGTTCAGGCGGAGCTAAATATTGGGCCCGCTTACGCCCGGAATATCGACGCCGAGCAGAATGCAGCCGTCCGTTCCTTCGTCGGGAAGCTGATCCAGGAGCTCGGCTCCGGTCCCGTAAGATTTCGTCTGGAAGCCGGAGGCTTCGAGCAAGCGAACCATTGCGGTTCTGAAGGACGTGTCATCATCGACCAGGTAGATATTGGCTGGCATGGAGGCCCTTCATGTCTTCATGGCGGGGAGATGGATATGGAAGGCGACCCCGCCATCATCGCGGTTGGCCACCCAGATCCGCCCGCGATGCGCGAGAATGATCTTCCTGCTG
>NZ_JBFTZN010000323.1:0-10882 GCF_056406775.1 Allobosea sp. P1_A7 | reverse complement strand
CATCAGGCTCCTCCAGTCTGCGGTCTGGCGGTCTGGGCCGCACGCTTCAGTTTTTTGACAGGCATTGTGAATGGCAGGACGTTTTTCTCGTCGATCAACGTCACGCTTTCGCGAAGGATGTTCAGAAAGTCGTCGCGCGCTGCGAGCTTCTGGTGCGGACGCCAGGCGACGCCGACGAGGGCGCCGGGCGGCGGCGGATCGAGCAATGCGCCACGCAGGCGGCGCATGGTCACGCCCGGAAAGGTCAGTCGTGAGACCCAGTCGGGGGCGAGCGCCATGCCGAGCCCCGCGGCGACCGCAGACATCATGGCAGGTTTTTCCGTGGCCTCGATCGTCACGTTCGGCACCGAGCCGACGCTTTCGAAATAGGCCATCACGAGATCATAGGCGAAGGGCCGGATCCGCTTGGACGGAACGACGAACGGCTCGCCGATCAGGTCGTTCATCGTCAGGCTCTCACGGGCGGCGAGAGGGTGGCTCTCGTTGAGCACCACGATCGGCCGTTCGACACGCAATATCTCGAAGGCGCAGTCTGTCGGCTTGCGTGGCGGACGTACGAGCGCGATGTCGAGCTTGCCGGCTTCCAGCATCTGGATCAGTGCCGCGGTCATGGCTTCGACAAATTTGATCTCGATACCGGGATGGCGTTCGCGGAAGGCGACGAGCGCTTGCGGGACGAAGCTGGAGGAGGCGGCGTCGATTGCGCCGACCCGCAAGACCTTGCTCGAGGCGAGCGAGGCTTCGCGCACGGCGCGCGAGGCATGTTCCATTTTGACGAGGATGCCCTTGGCTTCCTCGAGCATCAGCAGGCCGGCGCGGGTCAGCGCCACCTGACGTGTCGTGCGCGTAAGCAGACTGACGCCCAGCTCGTCTTCCAACGTGCTGATCTGGCGCGAAAGTGCGGGTGGTGCGAGGCCAAGCCTTTCAGCCGCGCGGCCGAAATGCAGCTCCTCCGCCACCGCGATGAAGCATCGCAGTTGCCGAACATCCATGACGATCGTCTGCTCCCCTCTGGCGTATCGCTTTTTGCGATATCTTCCAGCCTTCGCGGTTATGGCCTTTAGCGGCTGGTGCCGTGAAAGCGACCGTAGAGCAATTCATAATTTTTTGGCAACAAAGCCGTGGACCTAGCCGCGGCTTTCCTTGGGATGAGGGTCCTTGCGGCGCCGGAAGAGCCGTCCGTCGATCAGGGCGAGGCCGAGGAAGATCGCTGCCATGCCGAGGAAATGCCGTGGCAGCAGCGCTTCCCCGAGCAGCCCGACGCCAAGCAGGATGGCGCTGACCGGCRCGAGGAAGGTCACCAGCATGGCGTTGCTGCCGCCGGCGCGCCGCATGATCTGGAAGAAGATGACATAGGCGAGCGCGGTCGAGAGCAGGGCGAGTCCGACCAACGCGCCGATCGCGGCCCTGGATGGGAACGGGAGAAGCCATGGCGGGGCGAGGAGCAGGACCAGTGGCAGGGTCATGACCGTCGTGGCGCTGAGCTGGCCCGTTGCCGTCACCAATGGCGGGAGCTCGCGGAACCGGCGGCCATAGAGACCGGCAAAGCCATAGGAAAGTGCCGCCGCCAGGCAGGCGAGCTGCGGAAGCAGTGCATTGCCGAGCCCACTGATCACATCCGGGCCCATCAGGATGGCGACGCCGACGACACCGGCCAGCACGCCGGTGATCTTAAGTGGTGTGGCCTTCTCGTTGCTTCCGAAAAGATGAGCGACGACCACGCCGAAGACCGGGGTCGTCGCATTCAGGATCGCGGCGAGGCCAGCGCCGATCTGCGTCTGCCCCCAGAAGATCAGGCCGAAGGGGATGAGGTTGTTCAGCAGGCCCATGCCGAAGAAGGCGAGCCACATCCGGCCGCCCACTGCCATCGTCAGGCCAAGCGCGCGCACGGCGACTTGGAGCACGGCTGCCGCAAGCGCGACCCGCGCCAGCACCACGGCGAGCGGCGGCCACTCCGTCACCGCGATCTTGGCGAAGAAGAAAGAGCCGCCCCAGAGCAGCGAAAGCACGAGCAGCAGGAGCCACTCGCGCGTGCCCATCGCGGGAGGCGGGGAGGCGGGAGTGGAGGCCATGGGCTCGGTCCTTGACGCGATCCTGAAACGCAGTTGCAGGATCGCTAGGGTGAAGTCAGGCGGGCCGCCACCCGCTTTCTGATCAGGCGGCTTCGGCGTCCCGTCCCTGCCACATCGCCTTGAAGGCGGGGCGGCCCTGGCAGGCTTCGAGCCAGGCCTTCACATGCGGGACGGCGGCAAACAGCTCGGGCGCGCCGGTCTGGGCATAGCGAATGACTTCGGAGACATTGATGTCGACGACGGTGAAGCGACCGCCGACGAGATAGCCGGCCCTGGCGAGGGCATCGTTGAGCACGGCCAGAGGCGCGCGTAGGGCTTCTGCCGCGGCGTCGGCCAGTTTGGCGTCGCGCTCCGCCGGCGGCTTGGCAATGCGGTGATAGAGCGTGTTGAGCGCGTTGGTCTCGCATTCGGTCGCGGCCCAGAGCGTCCACATCGCAGCAAGCCCCTCTTCCTGGACGTCTTTCGGCGCCAGCGGCCCGCCATGCTTGCGGGCGAGATAGAGGTTGATCGCGAGCGATTCGTGCAGGACGAAGCCGTCATCGTCGATCGACGGAATATGCCCGTTGGGGTTCACCTTCAGGAATTCAGTGCTGCGGGTATGGACCGGTGCGTCAGCCGCCTTGGGATCAGGCACCCGGCCGGCCTGGATCACAGGCACGTGCCTGAAGGAGAGGCCAAGCTCGTTGGCGAGCCAGATATTGCGCGTCGCGCGCGAACGATAGCACCCGTAGATCGTCAGGGTCATGAGGCAGGCTTTCAGGTTGGGGGTGGTCAGACGGTCTGGCGCAAGGTCTCGCGGGCGATGATCAGGCGCTGGATCTCGGAGGTGCCCTCATAGATGCGGGTGATGCGGGCATCGCGGGCATAGYGTTCGACGGGGAAGTCGCGGCAATAGCCGGCGCCGCCATGAATCTGGATTGCCGTGTCGGTGCAGCGATGCGCCGCTTCCGAGGCGAAGAGCTTGGCCATCGAGGCTTCCCGGGCGAAAGGCTCGCCGCGATCCTTCCGGGCGGCGGCGTCGAGGATCAGCAGCCGCGAAGCATGCAGATCGAGCTCGCGGTCGGCGATCATCCATTGCAGGCCCTGGAAGTCGCTGAGCGCCTGGCCGAATTGCTGCCGCTCCTTGGCGTAGGATTTCGCGGCCTCCATGGCCGCGCGGGCGATGCCGAGCGAAACGGCGGCGACGCCGATGCGGCCGCCGGCCAGCTCGCCGACCGCGACCCGGAAGCCGTCATTCTCCCGACCCATCAGGTTCGAGGCCGGGATGCGTGCGCCCTCGAAATGGATGGTATTCGTGGCCGAGCCGGTCTGCCCCATCTTCTTCTCGGCCTTGCCGACGCTGACGCCCGGCGTGTCGGCCGGAACCAGAAAGACCGAGATGCCCTTGCCTTTCGGTGCGTCGGGGTCGGTCACGGCCCAGACGACGAAGAGGCCGGCATATTCGCCGCTGGTGATGAAGATCTTCTGGCCGTCGAGCACATAGCTGTCGCCGTCGCGGCGCGCCCGCATCCGCATGCCCGCGGGGTCTGAGCCCGCTCCGGCTTCGGTCAGGCAGAAGGCGCCGGCCGCATAGGTGCCGTCAGCGAGCTTCGGCAGATAGGCGGCCTTGTGCGCGGCCGAGCCAACCGCCTGGATGACCTCTCCGACCATATTGGTCACCGAGGTCGTGACCGCGGTCGAGGCGCAGGCGGCCGCGAGTTCCTCCAGTGTCAGCGCGAAGGCGACCGTGCCGGCCTCGCTGCCGCCGAACTCGCCGCGGACATTGAGCGCCATGAAGCCGTTTTCGGCGAGGGTCTTCAGATTGGCCAGGAATTCGCTGCGACCCTCGCCGCGATCGAGAGCCTCGGCCAGCGGCGCCAGCCGGTCGGACGCGATTTTCCGGGCGGCTTCGCGGATCAGTCCTTCCTCGTCGCTCAGCGCGAATTCCATGCTGCCCTCGTCGTTTCGTGCCCCGACCTTAGAGGGCCGGCACTGAACCGCCAACCGGCGTGATCGGCTCGTTCCTGCGAAGATGGACGCGCGTTCCCGCACATGCGCTCCGGTCACGGAGATGGGGGTTGACGCGATGAGCCTTCGGGTGCATCTCGGCCTCGCTGCAAGCCTTCCGGCGGCAGTTTCACAGGAACCCCGACCCAATGCCAACCGACAGTCCCAGTCGACAGTCGATGCCGTCTGACGCCGCTTCGCGCGCCTGACCGGGGAAACCGGCTTGCCTGCGATCGGCCATGACGGCCGATCAAAGGATACGAGCTATGAATGCCGTTGCCACCGCACCGGAGCGGGATCTTCTCGCTGCAACCCTCGCCCAGACGCTGGCGCGGGACCATATCGCCGACATTGTCGAAACCCTGAACGACCAGGACGTCGAAACGGTTGCCGCCGTGCTCCTTGCCTTGCCGTTCGAACGGGCCGTCGAGGTGCTGGACCAGCATGAACTGACGGCGGCCTCCGAAGCGCTCGGCTTGATGCCGGAAGCGCGCGCGGCGCAGTTCCTGTCCGCCATGTCGGCGGCTCGACTACATCCGGCATGTCGAGCGTACGCGCGAGACGATCTATGCGATCTATGTCCTCGATCCCGCAACCGGGAAGCTGGTCCGCGCCGTTTCGCTGCGCCGGCTGATCAGCGGCGATCCGCAGGCGCTCGTCGCCTCTGTCGTGCCCGAGATGAAGCCGATCAGCGTGACGCCGGAGGTCGACCGGGAAGATGTCGCGCGGCTGTTCACGAAATACGACCTCCTTGCCGTTCCCGTCATCGATGCGGGCGAACGCGTCATCGGCATCGTCACGGTCGACGACGTCATCGATGCGATGATCGCGGAGACGACGGAGGACGTGCAGAAGCTGGGCGGCATGGAGGCGCTCGACGAGCCCTACAACGAGATCAGCTTCGGCCGGATGATCCGCAAGCGCGCCGGCTGGCTCAGCATCCTGCTCATCGGCGAGATGCTGACGGCCTCGGTGATGCAGCACTATGAAGGCCAGCTCGAGAAGGCGATCGTGCTGACTCTGTTCATCCCGCTCATCATGAGCTCGGGTGGCAATTCCGGGTCGCAGGCCACCTCGCTGCTGATCCGGGCGCTGGCGTTGCGCGAGATCAAGCTGAGCGACTGGTGGCGGGTGGCGCTGCGTGAGATTCCGACCGGCCTCACGCTTGGTGCCATCCTCGGCGCCATCGGTGTCGTGCGCGTCATCGCCTGGCAGAAGCTCGGTCTGTACGATTATGGCGAGCACTGGGCCCTGATCGCGGCAACCGTCGGCGTGGCTCTGCTCGGTATCGTCACCTTTGGCTCGCTCACCGGCTCGATGCTGCCCTTCATCCTCAAGCGCCTGGGTTTCGATCCGGCGAGTGCTTCGGCTCCCTTTGTCGCGACCCTGGTCGATGTCACCGGCCTGATGATCTATTTCGGGGTGGCCGCGATGATCTTGAGCGGTACCTTGCTTTGAACGCCCGGCTGCAGGACGGGCACGGCTCCATCATCGAACCGGATCTCGTACCCGCTCAGATGATGTAAGCCTTCCGTGCTCGCATCGGCCTGCCCCGAAAACCGCAATCCCCGTCCCGGGGCAATGCCTTAGCCGGCGCGTCCGTTCTGCACTGCGACCGTGGTGGCGGGCCCGGGCTGCCTGAGCTTCTCGATCTGGCGTTGGTGGTCCTTGAACTCGCTCAGCGCCGTGCCGCCCAGGGTGTGGTTGCTCGGCAGCTTGACCTTCATCGGATCGACGAAGTGGCTGTTGATCGTCACCTCATAATGGACGTGAGGTCCGGTCGAGAGGCCCGTCGTGCCGACGGTGCCGATGATCTCGCCCATGCGGACAGTGGCCCCCGGTTTGATCTGCGAGCCGATATTGGCCATGTGGTTGTAAGCGGTAGCGTAGCCGTTCGCGTGCTCGATCTCGACGCGGTTGCCGTAGCCGGCATGCGGGCCGGCGGCGACCACCTTCCCGTCACCTGCAGCCATGATCGGCGTGCCGCGGGGCGAGGCCCAGTCGACGCCGCTGTGAAGGCGTGAATAGCGCAGGATCGGGTGACGGCGCATACCGAACGGTGAGCTGATGCGTCCGATCTGGACCGGGCGGCGCAGCAGGAGCTTCCGCAGTGAAAGCCCTTCTTCGTCGAGATAGTCGACATCCCCGGTCTCGGGCGAAGCGTAGCGATAGACGCGGTGGGTCTCTTCCTCCGCCGTCAGGGCGGCATAGAGCAGCTCACGGCGGCCGGTCGAGGCGGCCTCGTCGTCGCTGAAGATCATCTCGAGGCGATCGCCGACATTCGTTCGCTGCTTGAGATCGAGATTCGATGCGAAGATGCCTACGAACTCGTCGATGAGTTCACGCGGTACCTGACTCTTGACCGCGCTGGCATAGACGCTCTGGAAGAGGGTGGCGCGCTCGCCGCTGTCCTCGTCGTCGTCATCGCTGCTGTCGTCAGCTGGATTGTGGTGCGCGTCATTCTTGGCCACCGCGACGAACCGGCCGCCATCATCTGCCGCAACGATCTCTTCCGGGCCGGTTTCGTCGAAGAGAATGACGCGCTGGATGGTTTGGCCGCTGCCCTCCGGTGCGATCAGGAGGCGCAGATGCTGGCCTTCCGGGAGGTCCGCCTTCGCGCGCTTTCCGAGTGCGGCGACGATGGCCGCGACCCGCCGGTCGTCTGCGCCGTTGTTCTGAAGGATGGAGGCCAGGGTGTCGCCATGGCCGAGCATGATGTCGCGTTCTTCGAACGGTCCCTGAGAGCCGGTGCGCACAGGAATATTGGTGACGTTCTCCGGGATGATTCTGACATCCAGAGAGCCGAATGCCGGTGAGCCGAGGGGAGCCGCCTGCTCCGTTTCGGCTTCCCCGGCCAAGCGAAGGGTGCGCGAGAGAATGCGCTGGTTCGAATACTCCAGCGGCGGTTGCGGTTCCGATCCGGAGAGGCGGAGCAACTCGGCAACCTGCTCGGCGGCGGCAGTATCGGAGAGGCCGGGCTCGGTGCCTGTCGCCGCCTGATCGGATAGATCGCGCCTCACGACCGACACATCGGCATCAGCGGGATCGACTGCCGCCTGCGGCGCAGCCTCTCGACCGGCACTGGGCGGAGAGCTGAGCGATTCGAGGTCGGGCATGTTGGGAGCAGCTATCGCGAGCGGCGAGAGTTCCGCCGCGACATGGACGAGTGCATGGACCTTGGTGATTTCGCGCGCGCCGACCGTTTCGGTGAGCGGCGCACGGAAATGACGCGCTGTGCCGATCGAGAACCCGCGCTGCACAAGCAGGTCGCCCTTGCGGGCCGAGCCGTTTGCACTGGTGCCGCGCGGCAAGGCCGTGACGGCCCTTTCCGGGCTTCGCGTGGCGGGGCTATCGGCCTCGGAAACCAGCAATGACGAGGTCAGCAATCCGGCTCCGACCAGCCCCAGAAGCAGGCTGGCCGAAAGCCACCGTCCCGAGAAGGCGGCATGATCGCGCAGCGGCATGGGGCTCGGGCGAGGCGCAAAGGGATCGGTCAGCGCATCGGCGTTTTCGTCGTAGAACGGGCGCAACACCACTCCGTCGGTCGGAACTCTTCGCGACTCTGCCTGCGAGAACGGGGTGCCTCCCTATGTGCGGCGGGAAGGGGCGAAACTATGACGGCAGAAACTTTTCACCCGCGGCCCGTCAGCGCATGCGCGTGCGAGACGGTTCGAGGATCGTCGTGAACCGGTGACGTTCTGCTGGTCGTCATCCCCGGCCGGGATGGCGATGAGCCCGAATCAGGACGTCTCTCGGTCTTCCTCGACACGGTTGCGCCCCGCGGCCTTGGCGACATAAAGCGCGCGATCGGCGGCTGTGACGAGCRCAGGCCAGCCTCCGTCCTGGTTTTCTCTTCGGGCGACGCCGAAACTCGCGGTCACCTCGATGCTTTGCCCCGTTTCCAGCGTGAAGGGGGAGGCCCGCAGAAGCGTCCGGAGCCGCTCTGCGACGTCGACCGGCGATTCGACGTGTGGATCCATCAGGAGGATGGCGAACTCCTCGCCGCCAAAGCGGGCAATGACGTCGTCGCGCCGCAGCGCCGAGCGCAGGCGCTGGGCGGCTTCCTTGAGGATCGCGTCTCCCGCGGCATGGCCGAATCGGTCGTTGACGTCCTTGAAGTAGTCGATGTCGAGCAGGATCAGWCCGATACCCGTCGGGTCGGCTTCCCCGTCATGGAGGTGAGCGACCAGCCGCTCCAGGGCGCCCCGGTTCAGCACGCCGGTCAAGCCATCGGTGTCGGCCCGTTTCCTCAGCTTTTCCGTCAGTGCCGCGCGTTCGTTGTCCAACGTGTTGCGCTCGATCAGCCGCCGGCGAAGCGTATCGAGCGCCAGGAAGAGGCTGCGCATCTCGCCCCGCATGCCCCGACCGTCGATGGGCTCCTGCACGGCTCCGTCGGCGAGGGCAAGGACGTGGCTGCGGGCGCGCAGCAAGGGCCGGAACAGCAGGTTCTGGCTGGCGACGAGCAGCGCGAGTTCGATGATGAGCGCAAGGCAGGTCGCGGCCACGACGGCGATGAGGGACCGCAGAGCGACGTTGCGCTCCATCTGCAGATGCTCGACGGTGACATCGAGATAGGCGTCGCGAAGCTGCTCCAGCGGTGCGAATGTCGGCACGATCAGATGGGTGAAGCTGGTCGGGGTGACGCCAAAATCGCCGGATTGGCCTGCTTTGAGCGTTCGCTCGAGCAGCGCCATCCCGTTCCCAAAGAAGCGCTCGACGACCGCCTGGTGCGCAGCGGCGACTCGCGCATCGTCGCTCGCCCCGGTCTGTTGCCCGGCGAGTTCCCACAAGGCGAGCACCCGCCCCCGGCTCAGCTCGAACGCGCCCCTGCGGTCGAGATCGATCTGCAGGCCGCTGGCCATCGGGATGACCAGATGGGAGCCGAGCCGCCCGGCATATTCGCGCAGCTCGCTCAGCATGCGCGCGACCATGGCGTGGCCGACGAGATCGGTCTCGCCAGCCAGGAGGCCGGTCATGCACCATGGACAGCATCGGCTGGGCCGCATCGAAGACGCCGAACATGGTCTCGACCGCCTGCTCGATCTCGGCATTGCTGCGCCCTGACAGCGGGCGGCTGGCGAGAGCGTCGACTTGCTGCCGGGCCGAGGCGAGCGTCTGGACCAGGGCATCCAGCGATGGCTTGAGTTGCGCGGTCTCGGAAATCCGCGCCAGCGCGGCGTCGGTCTCGGCGCGAAACGCGATCAGCMGCTGGCGGGAAGGGCTGTCGAGCGACGGCTCCTCGCCCAAGACGCTGTTCGTCGGCCCCCGTTCAGCAGTCAGCCGATTGGCCGCGTCCAGGGCGAACCGGAAGGCCTGCAGCTTGGAGAGATTGTCGCGACTGGCGTCCAGATCGCTGTAATAGCTGGCGATGAGTGTCAGGCCGAGGGCCAGTGAACAGGCCATGACCAGGATGATCGCGGCCCAGAACCGGTAGCTCAGATTGGGATGCTCTGAGCCAGGGCGGTCTGCGGCATTTCTTCCAGCGGGAACCATGGCAGACAGAATTTACTCGCATCACCCTTGGGAAACTGCCCAGGGGGCGGATATTCCGCTCAGAATATCGCCGCAAGGGGAAAGTCCAGGCGGACCGATCCCGGGCCGGTGCCTTCGGAGGCAGAGTTGCTCCGAACGTCAGAGCTTAGGCGCGCAGGACGACATCAAAGTAAAGGGCATGCGGGGCAGCTTCCGCTGCGACAAGGCGGCGCGCCCCGAGATGTAAACCGAAGGCGCGCGGGCCTCAGCCCGCCAGGACGCGCTGCGGCGGGAAGGTGATCTCGACCAGCGTGCCTTCCTTCTTGACGCTGGTGATGGTCATCGCCGCGCGGTTGGCTTCGACCAGGGCCTTGGTCAGCGGCAGGCCCAGGCCCGTGCCTCCGGCGCGTCGCGTCGTCGGCACCTGGCGGAACGGCTCCAGCGCCATTGCGATTTCGCTGTCGTCCATGCCGATGCCGGTATCGCGGACCCGCAGGATCGCCTCGCCCTGATCGCCGAGGGCCGTCGAGACGATGACCTGCCCGCCGGCATCGGTGAACTTCACCGCATTGGAGAGCAGGTTGATCACGATCTGACGGATCGAACGCTGATCGGCCACGACCGGCGGCAGCTTGGGCGAGAGCCCGGAGCGCAGCACCACGCGTCCACGTTGAGCCTCCGGCTGCAGCAGATTGACGACGGACAGCGCGATCTCGTTCAGATTGACGCTGACGAAGTCGAGATCGAGCTTGCCGGCCTCGATCTTGGCGAGGTCAAGCAAGTCATTGACCAGGCTGATGACATAGCCGCCCGACTGGTGGATGTCGCGCAGGTATTCCTTGTAGCGTTCATTGGCGATGGGCCCGAAGCGCTCCTCGGCCATGACCTCGGCGAAGCCGATGATCGCGTTCAGCGGCGTGCGGATCTCATGGCTGATCTTGGCGAGCACGTCCGATTTCTGAGCGCTGGCCTTCTCGGCCGCCTTGCGGGCCTCGACCAATTCGCCTTCGGTCTTCTTCCAGGCGGTGATGTCGCGCAGCACGGCACAGAAGCGTCGCTCGGCGCCGTCGGCGATCTGGCCCATGGTCATGAACAGCGGAATGCGGCCGCCCTGACGCACGCGCGCCATGACCTCGCGCCCGTCATTCATCACCGAGGCGACGCCGCCGCCCTTGAGGCCTTCGAGGTAATCGAGAGCAGGAGCGTGGCTCTCCGGAGCGAAGAGCAACGTGAACAATTCGCCTGAGACCTCCCGCTGGTCGTAACCGAACAGGGCCTCCGCGGTCTTGTTGAGCGAGAGAATGCGGCCGCGCTCGTCGACGGTGACGACGCCGTCGGTCGCGGTATCAAGC
>NZ_JBFTZN010000322.1:0-6321 GCF_056406775.1 Allobosea sp. P1_A7 | reverse complement strand
GAGAGTGATCGCCATCCTTGGCGCTGGGCCGCTCATTCTGGCGATGCGGACCTGAAAGGGTCGCCGCGACTCTCGTCCAACTTCACCCGCAGACGACGCGGCGCACACCTCAGGCATCCCAATAGCGCGTTTGCACACGGCCTCGGTGGCGAGCCGAAGTTGGCGCCTTGTCCGAAACCGGTCATAGGGCTCCAGACAATGATGCGCTCCCAATCTCGATGCTGAGGGCGCGTTTTCCCAACCTCAAGCCAAACGAAAAACGGGCCGCCCCCGGCAGCCCGTTTCCGTATAAAGTCGAGGAGGCTCAGCCCTTGTCGATGACTTTCTTCACGGCGTCCCTACGCTGCCAAGCGCCTGCTGGGCTTCGCCCTTGCGGCCCCTGGACGGCGCCCCCAGGCAGGAACGACTACACCGAATAGTCGATCGAGAGCATGTGGTCCTTGCCCATGCGGTCGCCATAGACCGGGAACTTGGTCAGAGACGTGTCGATCGCATGAACGTCGGCGGTGCTGAGCTGCACGCGGCCCGCCCCCAGATTTTCCAGCAGATGGGTTTTGCTGCGCGTGCCCGGGATCGGGACGATATTCGGGCTCTTCGCCATAAGCCAGGCGAGCGCGATTTGTGACGGCGTCGCGCCCTTCTTGGCTGCGTAGTCCTTCAGCCACTCGACGATCGGCATGTTGAGGGGCATGAACTCCTTCGAGAACCGTGGGAAGCCCGCACGGAAGTCCGTCTTCTCGTCGTACGTCGTGCTCGGATCGTACTTGCCGGTCAGGAAGCCCATCGCCACGGGCGACCACGGCACAAGGCCGATACCCAGCTCGTTGCAGGTGTCGAGGATGCCGTTCAGCTCTACATTGCGGGTCCACATCGAATATTCGTTCTGAACAGCCGTGACCGGCTGCACGGCATGCGCGCGGCGGATGGTTTTCGCGCTTGGCTCCGAAAGGCCGAAGCCCAACACCTTGCCCTGCTTGATGAGGTCCTGCACGGCGCCGGCGACGTCCTCGATCGGCACCGCGGGATCGACGCGGTGCTGGTAGTACAGATCGATGTGATCGGTCCGAAGACGCTTCAGGGACTCCTCGACAACGCGCTTGATGCGCTCCGGCCGGCTATCGAGCGCAACGGTCCCATTGATTGCGAAGCCGAATTTGGTCGCGATCTTGACCTTGTCCCGGAACGGCTGGAGCGCCTCGCCGACGAGCTCCTCATTGATGTAGGGGCCGTACACCTCAGCCGTGTCGAAAAATGTCACGCCATTCTCGAACGCTGTGCGGATGGTCTTGATGCCTTGGTCCTTGGGGACGGGCCCGTTGTAATTGCCGCTCTGGTTCATGCAGCCGAAGCCAAGCTCCGAGACTTCCAAATTGGCGAGCTTGCGGGTCTTCATCGTGATCATCCTTGGGGGCTGGACCGTCTGAGCACTGGCATTCGACCAGGTGGCGATCTGTGCGGCAGCGGCTCCGGCGAGGAAGGTGCGGCGGCTGAGAGGGGTGTATTCGGCCATTGGTCGTCCTCTGGCTTGCGGGGCGGCATCAGCCGCCGTGTCGATGGCCATACGTAGCCCAGGCGGCGCCTTTCGATTAGGCTGCACACTTCGCTTGGGTCTATCGAAGATGTGCATCAATGAAGCGCGATGAACTGAACGACCTTGCGGCTTTCCTGGCCGTGGCGGAGGCGGGAAGCTTCACGCGAGCGGCGGCCAAGCTCGACATGTCGCAGTCGGCCCTGAGCCACGCCATCCAGCAGTTGGAAGAGAGGTTGGGCATCCGGTTGCTGGCGCGAACGACGCGCAGCGTCTCGCCGACGGAAGCCGGGCGGCGCCTGATGCGGACGTTGAAGCCCGCGTTGACGGACATTTATGCCGAGATCGCGGGCTTGAGCGAACTGCGCGACAAGCCCGCCGGAACGCTGCGCATCACCACGGTGAAGCATGCGGCCGTATCGGTTCTTTTGCCGAAGCTCCGCACTTTCATGGCCGAGCATCCCGATATTGCGATCGAAATATCGGCAGACGAGGCCTTGATGGACATCGTCGCCGGGAATTTTGATGCTGGCGTGCGTCTGGGAGAGCGGCTTGAGAACGACATGATCGCGGTCCGGATTGGACCCGAGATGCGCTCGGCGATCGTTGGATCGCCAGCCTACTTCGCAAGACACCCTGTCCCGGTCTCGCCGCACGATCTGACGCAGCACAACTGCATCAACTACCGCCAGACGGGCTCCGGTGGCCTTTATGCCTGGGAATTCGAGAAGGACGGGCAGGAGCTGTCCGTGCGCGTGGCGGGCTCGCTTGTGTTCAGTGATGCCGACCTCATTCTACAGGCAGCGCTCGACGGACATGGGCTGGCCACGACCTTTGAAACGCAAGCCGAGGGCCACGTCGCTTCCGGCCGACTCATGCGTGTCCTGAAGGATTGGTGCGCGCCCTATCCAGGGTTCTTCCTCTACTATCCAAGCCGGCGACAAACACCGCCTGCCATGGCAGCTCTAATCGAAGCGCTGCGCTATCGCACTTGAGTTCGTCCAACTGAGCCTTCCGACTGCCGTTGGCAGCGTCACGAAAGGGAGCCAGCGGGCCCCGCCGTCTATCGTTGAGCGGATCTGCCGCAAAGCGGACGTCCCGGACGTCGACAATGGGTTCGATTTCGGAAGTGGCGGCGGCCCGCCAGCAACGTCTGAGATGGGAGGGAGGCTGCCATCGACGATCAGAGAAGCGGCTCGCCGTCCTTTGGAAGCCGCAGCGGGCGCTGGCGCGCCGTCATAGTGCACATGATCGTGTTGGCCGTTCCGACGCTGAGGGTAGGCTTGGCGATCCGCTCACGTTCGGCTGCCGTGTTGCCGATCTCGTGGCGTGCAGGCAGGCATCGCACGTTGTGCCCTCGAACGGCAGGGACACGCGCTCTGCCCGGTTTATTGCATCGGCCCGTAAAGTGGATTGCGGCTTTCGGGGCAAAGCCGATGCAAACACATAGGGTTAGATCATCGGACCGGATACGATTTCCGGTCCGATGATCTGGCGCCGCTACCGGATGAGCGACCTCGCTGCCGGCTGGATCCCGACATGCCTTGACGCCCATGCCCCGCCGCCGATGCCTGACCTCGACCGGGTGAGCCCGATCAGGCTTCCGAGGTGCGCAGACGCTCTTCTGCCTCCGTCGCCGCCTCGGCCCTTTGCTCCGTGCCGCGCCCGAGGAAGGCGAAGACGACGATCGCGGTGACGACCGTGATGGCGCAGAGCATCACGAGCAATGTGGCGAAGGCCTCGCCATAGCTCTGGACGAGCGCAGTCCGGCTCATCTGCGGCAAGGCGGCCGCGGCGCTCGCGATGTCGCCGGTGACGAGCCGCTGGGCGGCGGGGCCCGCATGCGCTGCGGTCGCGCCAGCCGCAAGATGGCCCGCAGTCAGGGCGGACAACACGGCGCTGACCACGGCGAGCGCCACGCCTTCGCCGGCCACGCGCGTGGTGCTGAAGATGCCGGTCGCCATGCCGGCGCGCTCCTTGGGCACGACGCTGACTGCAAGCCCGTCCATCAGCCCCCAGGGCAGGCTGATGCCGATGCCGATCAGCGCCATCGGCATGGCGATGCCCATCGTCTCGCCGCCGAGCGGAACGCGGCTCAGCCAGAACAGGCCGGCCGCGCAGATCAGCAAGCCTGCGCCGCAGATCGTCGCCGGCGCGAACCAGCGCGTCAGCAGGCCAGCCGCGATCGGCAGGACCAGCAGCGGCGCGGAGAGTGCGATCATCAGCCGGCCGGCGGCGATCTCGCTCAGGCCCTCGATACCGATGAAGCGCACGGGCAGCAGGATCAGCAGCACGACGAAGGCATAGGCCGGCGCTGCGGCCAGCAATTGCACCCCGACGAACCGGGGGTAGCGGAACAGGGAGAGGTCGAGCATCGGCCGAGCGACACGGCCCTCGATCACGACGAAGGCGATGAACAGCAGGATGGAGCCGGCCAGCAGGCCCAACACGGTCGGCTCGGACCAGCCGCGCTCCGGCGCCAGCAGGACACCATAGGTGAAGAGCGCCAGGGCCAGCGTGAAGCTGGCGGCGCCGGGCCAGTCGAGCCCGGCGGCGTCGGGATCGCCCGATTCCTGCAGGACGCGCGCGCCGAGCGCCAAAGCGAGCACCGCCAGTACGATCACGAGCCCAAAAATGCTGCGCCAGCCGAAAGCGTCGATCATCAGGCCCGAAGCGATCGGCCCGAAGGCAAGGCCGACGCCGAAGCTCGTGCCGACGATGCTGAAGGCGCGGATGCGCGACGCGCCATCGAATTCCTGTGCGAGCGCCGCCATGCCGCCGGAAAAGGCGGCTGCCGCCGCGACGCCCTGGGCCGCCCGGCCCAGATCGAACCACAGGATATCGGGTGCAACGGCCAGCGCCATGGAGAGCACCGCGAATGCGCCGACGCCGATGAGGAAGACGCGCTTGCGGCCATAGGCATCGGCCAGTCCGCCCGCTGCCATCAGGCTCGATCCGAAGGTCAGCATGAAGGCGTTGGTGACCCAGTTGAGCGCGATCGGGCTGCCGCCCAACGCCTTGCCGATGGCAGGAAGCGCCACGGCCGGCCCGGTAAAGGTCAGCGGCATCGCCGCAGCGGCGAGGCAGACGGATAGGAGCACGAGCGCCTGCTCGGCCGTGCGCGGCCGCGTGGTGGTTTGCGTCATGGATTGAATGCCCTGTTCGATGGCGGCGGCGCTGCGACCCAGCCGGCGCTCGCCTTTCCCAGGAAAGCTCGCCTTTCCCGAGAAACAGGATAATCTTGATGGAATACCTGCCAAGGCGTCGCGCATTCCGATCTTGGCGGAAGTAAACGCTCGAATGCTCGTGTCTCGGGAGAGCCAGGAATGGATTCGCTGAGCGGCCTGATGGCCTTTGTCCGGACCGCCGATCTCGGCAGCTTCGTCATGGCCGGGCGCGTGCTCGGACTGTCTGCGTCGGCGGTCGGCAAGGCGGTGACCAGGCTCGAACAGCAGCTCGGCATCCGGCTGTTCCAGCGCTCCACCCGCAGCCTGCGGCTGACCGAGGAGGGGCGGGCCTTCCACGAGCGCTGCCGGCGCATCCTCGACGATCTCGACGATGCCCGCGCCATGCTCGCCCGCACGATGGACGTGCCGCGCGGGCGCCTGCGCGTCAGCACGCCGATCGTCAGCTATCACCTGCTATTGCCGGTCCTGCCGGAGTTCATGGCGCGCTATCCCGAGATCGAGGTCGATCTCGATTTCAACGACCGCCTCGTCGATCTGATCGACGAGGGCGTCGATGTCGCGATCCGCAGCGGCGAACTTCCGGATTCGCGCCTGATGGCGCGGACCCTGCGCCCATTCCAGATGCTGCTCTGCGCCGCACCGTCCTATCTGGAACGCCACGGCAAGCCGGAATGCCCGCGCGACCTCGACGGGCATCTCGGCATCCGCTTCCGCTATCCCAACAGCGGCAAGATCCAGGCCTGGCCGCTGACGCTCATGGCCGGCGAACCGGAACTGCGCACGCGCACGGTCCTGACCTGCAACAATATGGAGGCGCTGCGCGGCGCCACGGTGGCGGGGCTCGGCATCGGCTGCATGCCGGATTTCCTGGTGCGCGATCCGCTCGGGAAGGGCGAGTTGCTCACCCTGCTCGATGACCGGATCGATGCTCCCGGCCATTTCAGCCTGATCTGGCCCTCCAACCGCAACCTCTCTCCGAAGCTCCGGGTCTTCGTCGATTTTATCGGGGAACGCCTGTTTTCAACCCGCTGCGAGGCGTTTCCCCAGCCCTCTCAGTGAGGCGAAGGCCGCGTATCCAGCAAGGCGCGAAGTCCGCGCACGGTGGTCTCGTCGAAGTTGATATCGATATCGACGCCGGAGCGGGTTTTCGTCCTCAGGATCAACGTTCCATCGTCGGCCATCGCGAAACTGGTCTGTTCGGCGAGCACGGCGTTGACGACGTCGGCATGGGACGGGGAGCCGCGCAAGTCGGCGGCGTGCATGGCTGCCGCTTCGAACCGCGACAGGAAATCCCCCTCGAGCAGCCGCGGGATGTGAAGGATGAAGCGGCGTCCATTGCTGTCCGTCAGATCGAGGCAGCTGGTCTGCCCGCTCGCGGAGGYGCCGTGGCCATTGACCTGGCTCAAGAGGATCGTGGCGGGCTCTGTCATCCCTGCATTCCCTGCAATTTGCTGATCTCAGCCGCCTCCTTAGCCGTTTCACGTCAAAGTCGGAACTCGGGGCGAACCGGGCTGCTCGAGGGCAAAGATCGCCCCCCCCTTAAGCCCTATAGGCGTTTCCAGATCAGGAGGTCGCCCACCGTCCGGAACCCGGCCTCCAGTGCGG
>NZ_JBFTZN010000321.1:0-6337 GCF_056406775.1 Allobosea sp. P1_A7 | reverse complement strand
CTGGTCGGTTCCCTGCTCGACGGGCGAAGAGCCATACTCGATCGCAATCTGGCTGCTCGAAAACTGGGCGTTGGTCGATGCCTATCACGTGGAGATCGTCGGCTCCGATATCGACAGCGTCGTCCTGCGCGAGGCCGTCTTCGCCGAATACGGGAAGCGTGCGGTGTCGCGCCTGTCTGCCGATCTGCGCGGTCGGTATTTCGAGGAACTCGGGGAGGATCGTTGGCGGCTGATTGCCGATCTGCGTGATTCCGTCAGCTTTGGCACTGCGAACCTAGTCGATCGCGAAAGTGTCGCTKCCAAGGGGGGCTTCGACATCATCTTTTGCCGAAACGTCCTGATCTATTTCGACGACGAGTCGCGCCGCCGCGCGATCGAGAATCTTTATGACGCGTTGCTGCCGGGCGGTTACATTTGCCTCGGACATACGGAATCCATGAGCCGGATTTCCGACCGGTTCGATGTGGCCCGGTTCGAGGATGCAATCGTTTACCGGCGGATGCGGGGTAGCTAGGTGGACGAGCTGCTGGCCCAATTTGTGATCGAGGCGCGCGAACTGACTCAGCAGGCGGCCGAAGATCTGCTGGCTATGGAACGCGAGCCCGGGAACCGCGAACGGCTGGAAAGTGCTTTCCGGGCCGTTCATACGCTCAAAGGGTCGGTCGGCCTGTTCGATCTCGCTCCCATGCAGTCCGTGCTGCATTCGGCAGAGGATGCCCTAGGTAAAGCGATCAACGACGGGTCCGAGTTCGACCCAGACCGTCTCGACCCGCTTTTGACGATCATCGAGTGGATCGATCAATGCGTCCTGAATCTGGAGCGCTCCGGCACGCTGCCTTCAGGCGCTACCGCTGCGGCGGTTGCACTTGCGAAGTCGGTCACGCCCGACTCCGTTATGGCTTTGAACGCGCTGCCACCGGTTACGCCCAGCTTGCTGCCGCAGTGGGCCCGCGATCTTTTCGCGATGCATGCAGGCTCCGGCAAGGCGCGCCTCGTCGCGCTGCGCTATTCTCCGAGCCCGGATTGCTTTTTTAATGGCGACGATCCGGCCGCATTGATGGCGGCGGTGCCGCGCCTGTTATTTGCCCGGCTGTCGACACGCGAACAGTGGCCCGATGCCGGAGCCTTCGACCCGTTCCGTTCCAATCTCATATTCGAGGCGGTGTCGGACGCAAACAGGCAGGAGGTCGAGGCGATCTTCCGCCTCATCCCCGATCAGGTTGTGATCGTGGCACAGTCGGGACCTGCTCCGACGTCGCTCCAGGAGGGGAATCCCGGCGGGCAGGGCTCGCGAACAATTCGCGTCGAGGCGGGGCGGATCGACGCCATCATGGCGATTGTCGGAGAATTGATAACCGCCAAGAACGGCATGTCGACACTGGTGTCGCAGGCGCAGGCGATCGAGGGCGGCGTGACCCTGGCGCGCAGCCTCGCCGGGGCACAGCAGGGGTTCAACCGCCTCGTCGGCCAGCTTCAGCGCGCCGCCAACGGAATCCGCATGGTGCCGATCGGCGAGACGCTGAGGCGCCTGCCACGGCTGGTCCGCGAAATCTCGGGCCAAACCGGCAAGCCGCTGGAGATCGAAATCAGCGGCAGCGAGACTGAAGCCGACAAGGCCATCGTCGATGGTCTGTACGACGCGCTGCTTCATCTCATCCGCAATGCGGTCGATCATGGGATCGAGGAACAGGACAGCCGGGCCATGGCTGGAAAACCTCCCCGCGGTCGAATTTCGGTGTCTGCGCGGCAGATTGGCTACCATCTCGAACTTCGGATCGCCGATGACGGCAGGGGTATTGACCCCGAACTTGTCCTGGCTGCGGCCCTGTCGCGCGGCCTGATCGAACACGACGAGGCCGCGCAGCTCTCGCCGGAGCAGATCCTGGACCTGCTGTTCCGGCCGGGTTTCTCGACGGCGTCAGCGGTGACGGAGATTTCGGGGCGGGGCATCGGGATGGATGCAGTACGTGCCACCGTTCGGCGGCTGAGCGGAACGGTCCGTCTCAGTAGCGAGCCGGGCCGTGGAACGACGGCAACGCTGATCCTGCCCACACAATTTGCATTGACGCGCATCATCATTGTCGACGTCGCTGGCGAGCAGTACGGAATCCCGATGGATGTGATCGTCGAGACGGCGCGTGTGCCCGCGAGCGCGATTGTGGCCGTCCGATCCGGGGAGGCATTCGTGCACCGCAATCGTACGATCCCGGTCCTGCGGCTCGGCAATCTCGTCGGCCGACCGGCGCAGCAACGATCCGAGGAGCTTGTGCTGATCGTGGACTATGCTTCGCTCGCCATCGGGTTGGTAGTCGACCGCGTGGGCGAGCGCTTTGAGACGGTTCTCCGGCCGCCGATTGGACTGCTGAAGGTCGTTCCGGGTATTGCTGGCACGACTGTCCTGGGCGACGGCAGGGTCGTCATGGTGCTCGATCCCGAGGCGCTGGCGGCATGAGCGTAGAACTGGAAAGCGGGCGCATCTGGCTCCGTGGCCGCTGCGGAGTCGAGGAAGCGGAGACGCTGCTTAGGGTGGTGTCCGAGAACCCGGGCCTCCCCATCTTCTTATCGGCGAGTCAAATCCACACGGCACTCTGGCAACTGCTCATTGCCATGCGGCCAGCCATTGAAGGAACGGCGCCGAATGATTTTTCCGCCAGATTTATCCTGCCGTTCATCGGGCAGGATCAGACCTAAAGCGTGGCCACGACGTGGGCTTGCAGAACTCTTGGAACATCCGCATGGGACCGAGGAACAATGCTGCCGATCACGGCTTATGAATGGAAAGCAGAGATGACGGTAACGATTATGGTGGTCGACGATAGCAAGCTTGCACGCATCGTCGCCGGCAAGACGATTTCGGCGCTTCAGCCTGACTGGATGCGCCTCGAGGCAAACAATGCTGAGGAGGCGTTGAAACTCATCACCGAGCAGAAGATCGATGTGGCGGTCCTCGACTTCAACATGCCCGGGCAGGACGGCCTGGAGCTCGCGGCTTCTTTGCGGGAAGCACACCCGACCATGCCGATCGCGATCATCACGGCCAATATACAGGACGAGGTCATTGCGCGCGCGCGAGCGGTCAACGCCACGTTTGTCACCAAGCCACTGACGGAGGACGGCATGAGGGGCTTCCTGTCCGGGGCTGCCTTGCGACTGAAGCAGATCCGGGAATGAGCAACGACGACATTTCGCTCGACGAGCTGGAGCGCGACGCGTTGACCGAGGTGGTCAATATCGGCGTCAGCCGTGCCGCCTCGAGCTTGCGGAAGATGGTTGGTCGCCAGGTGCTTCTTTCTGTGCCGGCTGTCGAGATCGTCACCCAGGGGGCGGCCGCCGCGCTGATTGGCCAGCGCGAGAGCGAAGAGCTCGTGGCCGTGAAGCAGGAATTCGAAGGGGCATTCTCGGGGCGAGCGCTGCTGATCTTTCCGGAGACGAAAAGTCTCGAACTCGTCCGAGCGGTCGTGGGAGATGATGTCGGGGCCGATCACCTCGCCGATATGGAGGGAGAAGCGCTCCGCGAAACCGGCAACGTCATTCTCAACAATTGCCTTGGCACGATGGCCAACATGTTGAAGCGATCGCTCAAGATGTCGCTCCCTGAAGTCTTAAGAGGGACTGGAGTCCAGCTTTTCCAAAATGGTGAGCGATCCGACGGAAAAGATCTAGTTCTATTTCTTTATATCAATTTTTCTGTGCAGGATCGCGATATTCGCGGTTACTTGGCGATGCTGATGGATTTGCCTTCGATGGCGGCGCTCAAGGTTCTGATTGGCGATTTTATCACTCGTGTCACGGAAGATGTGGGCTAGTGGCTGGCATGAACGACAGCATCGGGGGCAATGAGATCAAGCGCGAGCGGCTGGCTAGCCAGCTCGGCCGCCTGCAAGCCGAAATTCGCGATGCTGAGCAGCGGCTCCATCTGACCCTCGAGGCGACCGGCGCGACTGGCGCATGGGAATGGGATATTCCCTCGAAGACGCTCAGAGGCGATGCGCGCTTTGCGGCGTTTCTCTCGCTGGACCCGGTCGAACTCGCCAACGGGGTTCCCGTCCGTCGCTTCTTTACGAACATCCATTTTGACGATCAAAAGCGGATTCGCCTGGCGGTCGCGGGCATTCTTGCCGGCGCTGAAGTTTTTTCGAAGGAGTACCGTCTGGTCCGGCCGGATGGCGCAACCCGCTGGGTCCATGCCAAGGGAAGGGCCATCTTCGACAAGAACGACCTGCCGATCCGTTTTAGCGGTGGTCTCGTTGATATCACCGATCAGAAGCGCACGCAGGAACAACTCAGGATCGCGCAGTCGGCGGGGGCGATCGGCACCTTCGAGCATGCGGAAGGCTATGGCACCGTGACGGTGTCGGAAGAGTTTTGTGCCTTGCTGGGTCTCCATCCCACGCGCGTCTTGCCAATCAGTACCGTCAACCGTTTGGTTCATCCCGACGATCATCCGATTATCGAGCCGATTCTCCCTGAGACGCCGAAGCCGGACAAGAATATCGAGTTCCGCATCACGAGAGCCGACAACGGTGCCGCGCGCTGGCTGACCCGGCGCGGCGAATATGTCAGGGATYTCACCGGTCCCCGACTGCGCTATATCGGCGTCGCCTACGACATTACCGCCTCGAAACTCAACGAAGAACGCCTCAGGCGGCTGAATGAAGACCTCGCGGAGAGCGTGCGCGAGCGTACACGGGATCGCGATCTGATCTGGCAGAATTCGCAGGATCTGCTCGCGGTTACGGACCTGCACGGCCGCATCTCGGATGCCAACCCGGCCTGGCAAGCGGTGCTGGGGCATGACAGTAACGACCTCATCGGTCGGCAGATCTCCGATCTGACATCGGTCGACGGGGCTGCCGCCTTTCGCGCCGAGCTCGCTTTAACAACTGGGTCCGGCCGGGGGTCCTTCGAAACCGACCTGACCCATGCCGACGGTTCGCTGCGCTGGATTTCCTGGACGGCAACGCGGGAAGAAGACGCGATTTACCTCTACGGTAGGCATGTGACCGTCGAGAAGGAGCAGGCGTCAGCACTACGCGAGGCTGAAGCACAACTCCGGCAGAGCCAGAAGATGGAAGCCGTAGGTCAACTGACCGGAGGCATCGCGCACGATTTCAACAATCTGTTGACGGGCATCATGGGCTCGCTCGATATCATCAAGCGCCGAACGGCGTCGGGACGACTTGAGGGCCTCGAGCGTTTCTTGGATGCGGCGACGATCTCTGCGCAGCGCGCAGCGAGCCTGACGCATCGATTGCTCGCTTTTTCCCGGCGACAGCCACTGGACCGTAAACCGGTCGACGCGCGGGAACTGATCATCGGGATGCGGGAATTGTTCGACCGTAGCCTCGGAGAGCAGATCAGGTTGTTGATCCAGCCTTCGCCCGACTGCTGGACGGCTGTCACGGATGGGAACCAACTCGAGAACGCGCTCTTGAACCTCGCCATCAACGCGCGCGACGCGATGCCTGATGGCGGGCAGCTCACGATCGAAACCCACAACATGAGACTTGCGCCCGGTGCAATCTCGGGGCTGTCGGTTCAAGGAAGCCAGGATTTTGTCGCAATCACCGTACGCGACACCGGTGTCGGCATGCCCGCGGACGTGATTGAAAAGGCATTCGACCCGTTCTTCACGACCAAGCCGATTGGCCAAGGTACGGGCCTGGGTCTGTCGATGGTCTACGGTTTCGCCCAGCAATCTGGTGGCAGTGTCACCATCAGGAGCAACCCCGGCAAAGGTACGGCGATCACGCTCTATCTGCCGCGCAGCCAGGCCGAGATCCGCGATGAGAGCGATGCGGCTCTTGCAGCTATTCCGGAGGGATCGGGCCAGACAGTGTTGGTCGTGGAAGACGATGCCGCCGTGCGTATGCTGGTTCTCGAGGTGCTCGAGGATCTGGGATATTCGGCGCTGGAGGCGGTGAATGCGGACACGGCGATCGCCGCTCTGCGAGCGAACCCTCATATCGACTTGATGATCTCCGATGTCGGTCTTCCCGGGATGAACGGTCGTCAGCTTGCGGAAATTGCGCAAGGCAAGAGGCCGGATCTCAAGGTGCTCTTTATCACCGGCTATGCAGCCAACGCAGTCAACCGCACCGACTTTCTGGCAGACCGGATGGACATGATCACAAAGCCCTTCGATCTGGAAAGGCTCGGGCGGAAGATCAGCGAAATGCTGGCAAAAAGCTAGAGCAGGTTCATGGTTTTCCGATTCTGCCGGGATTCCCAAGCGGCGCGAACAGTGCGATTCCTTCCTCGTCTGACGCGGGAGGCCGGGATGGCACGGGCTTACAGCCAGGATTTGCGTGAGCGAGTGATTGCGGCGACCGAGGCG
>NZ_JBFTZN010000320.1:0-12060 GCF_056406775.1 Allobosea sp. P1_A7 | reverse complement strand
GAACAGGACGGCATGGGCCGGCCCCGCGGGAAGCTGCGTCACGGTCGCGCCGACGCCGCCGGCAAGCGCCATCTCGGTCAGGGCAACCGCGAGGCCGCCATCCGACAGATCATGGCAGGCGCTGACGCGGCCGCCCGTGATCAGCGCGCGCACGAATTCGCCATTGCGGCGCTCGATCGCGAGATCGACCGGCGGCGGCGCGCCTTCTTCCCGGCCGCAGATGGTCGCGAGATAGGCCGACTGGCCGAGCCAGCCGGAGGTCTCGCCGATCAGGATGATGCTCTCGCCTTCGGCCTTGAAGCCGACAGTCGCGTGCTTCGTCACGTCGGCCAGAACTCCGACGCCACCGATCGTCGGGGTCGGTAGGATCGAGACGCCATTGGTCTCGTTGTAGAGCGAGACGTTGCCGGAGACGACCGGGAAGTCGAGCACCTTGCAGGCCTCGCCGATACCCTTGATGCAGCCGACGAGCTGCCCCATCACCTCAGGGCGCTCGGGATTGCCGAAATTCAGGTTGTCGGTGATGGCGAGCGGCGTCGCACCTACGGCGGTAAGGTTGCGCCAGGCTTCGGCGACCGCCTGCTTGCCGCCCTCGAACGGGTCAGCTTCGCAATAACGAGGCGTCACGTCGGCGGTCATGGCAAGGCCCTTCGGCCCCTCCTCGATGCGAACGATGCCGGCATCGCCGCCGGGCGTGACCACCGAGTTTCCGAGGATCAGCGTGTCGTACTGCTCATAGACCCAGCGCTTCGAGCAGAGATCCGGCGAGCCGACGAGCTTCAGCAAGGCATCCGCGTTCGACATGGGCGGCTTCACCGCAGCCGCCTCGATGATCGCCAGCTTCAGTGTCTCGATCCAGGGCCGGTCATATTCGGGAGCCTCGTCGCCGAGTTCCTTGATCGGCAGGTCGGCCATGGTCTCACCCTGGTGCTTCACGACGAAGCGCAAGGTGTCGGTGGTCTTGCCGACAACGGCGAAATCCAGACCCCATTTCCTGAAGATCGCCTCGGCCGGCTCCTCATGACCCGGCTTGATCACCATGAGCATGCGCTCCTGGCTCTCCGAGAGCATCATCTCATAGGCGCTCATCTGGTCTTCGCGGCAGGGCACCGCGTCGAGATCGAGTTCGACGCCGAGGTCACCCTTGGCGCCCATCTCGACGGCCGAGCAGGTCAGCCCGGCTGCGCCCATGTCCTGGATGGCGTCGACATGGCCCGCCGCCATGATCTCGAGGCAGGCTTCCAGCAGCAGCTTCTCGGCGAAGGGATCGCCGACCTGCACGGTCGGGCGGCGTTCCTCGCCGCCATCGCCGAAGGCGGCCGACGCCATGGTCGCGCCGTGGATGCCGTCGCGACCGGTCTTGGATCCGAGATAGACGATCGCCTTACCGACACCCGACGCCTTGGCGTAGAAAATCTCGTCGGTCTTGGCGAGGCCGACCGCCATGGCATTGACCAGGATGTTGCCGTCATAGCGCGTGTGGAAGCCGACCGCGCCGCCGACCGTCGGGACGCCGAAGGAATTGCCGTAGCCGCCGATTCCGGCAACGACGCCCGAGACAAGATGCCGGGTCTTGGGATGCGAAGGATCGCCGAAGCGCAGCGCATTCAAGGCCGCGATAGGACGCGCGCCCATGGTGAAGACGTCGCGCAGGATGCCCCCGACACCGGTCGTCGCGCCCTGATAGGGCTCGATGAACGAAGGGTGGTTGTGGCTCTCCATCTTGAAGACCACCGCAAGTCCGTCGCCGATATCGATGACACCGGCATTCTCGCCCGGGCCCTGGATCACCCAGGGCGCCTTGGTCGGCAGCGTCTTCAGATGGATCTTCGAGGATTTATAGGAGCAATGCTCGTTCCACATCGCCGAGACGATGCCGAGCTCCGTGATCGTCGGTTCGCGACCGATCAGGTGGAGGAAACGCTGATATTCGTCCGGCTTGAGGCCGTGCTCGGCCACGAGTTGCGGAGTGATCTTGATCTCGTTGGGAATCACGGCTCGCCTGGTCCCTGATCGCGGACGCCCGGCCCGCCTCTGATGCGCGGGGCATAACCTGCTTGTCCGCCGGAGACAACGCATTCCCGCCGATCAATGCCATGCAGGCGTGCATTCGCGCCTATTCCGCCCGCGAAAGCACCAACCGGTGTCCCGAACTGAGATCAGCCCGGCGCGTCCGATACGGCGAGCGCCTGGAGCGCATCGCGCAATCCGTCCGGGATCGGGGCCGGCTTCTGGCTGGCGCGCCCGACATAGACATGGGTGAAGCGGCCCTGCGCCGCCGCCTGCTCGCCACCGCGCCGGAAGATGCCGATCCGATAGGTCACCGAACTGCGGCCCAGTTTCTCGACCGCAATTCCAGCCTCGATCGTCTCGGGGAAGGCGACGCTTTCGAAATAGGTGCAGGCCGTCTCGACCACGAGGCCGACAATCTCGCTTCCGGCAAGATCGAGATGCCCCTGCTCGATCAGCCAGGCATTCACCGCCGTGTCGAACCAGGAGTAATAGACCACGTTGTTGACGTGACCATAGGCGTCATTATCGGCCCAACGCGTCGGAATCGCGCGAAACAGCCTGAAATGGGAGCGACCAAGCCGCGCCGCGCGTTCGCTCATCGGCTGCTGCTCCCTGTCATTGCCCCGGCTTCTCGCCTGTCCCGATCTCGGGCACGCCGAGCGCATCCGCCAGCCTCGCCTTGGCCGAGCCCGGCCTGAGCGGCTTCTGCTGACTCTCATGCGGCGCCCAGCCGGAAAGCCAGACGATCTCGAACGTGGCGCGCAACCGGCTGTCGGGATCGGCAAAACGCTCGGCATAGAGCGCAGCTGCACGCATCAGCGTGTCGCGACGGAGCGGCGCCTTGCGCCGGTCAGTCAGCGCATTGGCCCAGCCCATCGCGCGTAGATCACGCAGCAGGCCGAACAGGTCGCGATAGCGCACCGTGACGAGTTCGCTGTCGACCACCGGAAGTGCGAATCCCGCGCGCTGCAGCAGGCTGCCCATGTCACGCAGATCGGCGAAGGGCGCGACACGCGGGCTCACGCCGCCGGTCGTCTCGGCTTCTGCGGCAAGCAGGACTTCGCGCAATTCCTGAAGCGTGCGACCGCCCAGCAGGCAGCCGATGAAGAGGCCATCGGGCCTGAGAGCCCGCCTGATCYGAATCAGCGCGCCCGGCAGGTCGTTGACGCCGTGCAGGGCGAGCAGCGAGGCGGCAAGGTCGATCGAAGCCGCTGCGAGCGGTAGGCGCTCGAGATCGCCGACGACATCGCCTCTCGCCCCCTCGGTCTCCGCCATTCGCCAGAGCGCCTCGGCCTTGGCACGCAGCACGGGTGCTGCAACCGGCAGCGGCGTGCCGAGATCGGCCGCCAAGGTGAAGCGGCGCAGCACCGCAGCGAGCCTCTCGTCGAGATCCTCGCTGGCGCGGGCCAGCAGGAAATCGGGATAGCCTCCCGCCACCGCCCGTGCCTGGCGGCGGCGGACGAGATCACGATCGAAAACCAGGGGACCCTCAGCCATGCCCGCGCTCCAGCGCTATTGCGGCCTCACGCCATTCCTTCCAGCTCGATGATCAGCCCCTCGATCATGGTGAGGCCGATCTGCCAGAAAGCGGGATCGCGCGCATCGAGACCAAACGGCTTCAGCAGCTCGGAATGGTGCTTGGTTYCACCGGCCGAGAGCAAGGCGAAATAGCGCTCCTGAAAGCCCCCGGCCGAGTTCTGATAGACGCCGTAAAGCGAGTTCACCAGGCAATCCCCGAAGGCATAGGCATAGACGTAGAAGGGCGAATGAATGAAATGCGGGATATAGGCCCAGAACGGCTCATAGCCCGGTCCAAGCGTGATCGCCGGCCCGAGACTTTCCGCCTGCACGCTCATCCAGAGTTCGCAAAGCTGGTCCGCCGTCAGCTCGCCTGCCTTGCGCGCTTCATGCACCTTGCGCTCGAAGGAGTAGAACGCGATCTGGCGCACGACCGTATTGATCATGTCCTCGACCTTGGCCGCCAGCATCGCCTTGCGCTGCTTCGGATCGGTTGTTCCGTCGAGCAGCTTGCGGAACGTGAGCATCTCCCCGAAGACGCTCGCCGTCTCCGCCAGGGTCAGTGGTGTCGGCGCCATCAGCGCCCCGTTCGGCGCCGCCAGAACCTGATGCACGCCATGCCCGAGCTCATGGGCGAGTGTCATCACGTCGCGCGGCTTGCCCTGGTAGTTCAGCAGGACATAGGGGTGGACCGACGGCACGGTCGGGTGCGCGAAGGCGCCGGGCGCCTTGCCCGGCCGGGCGGGCGCATCGATCCAGCCCTCGTCAAAGAAGCGCCGGGCAATGCCGGCCATCTCGGGCGAAAAGGCGCCATAGGCGTCGAGAACGGTGTCGCGCGCCTCGGTCCAGGGAATCGTGCGCTGCTCGACCTTGGGCAACGGCGCGTTGCGGTCCCAGTAATCGAGGGCCTCGCGGCCAAACCAGCGGGCCTTCAGCTTGTAGTAGCGGTGCGACAGGCGCGGATAGGCCTCGCGCACGGCCGCAACGAGAGCATCGACGACCTCGCGCTCGACCCGATTCGCCAGGTGCCGCGAATCGGCGACATCCTCGAATTTGCGCCAGCGGTCGGAGATTTCCTTGTCCTTGGCGAGGGTGTTGGTGATCAGCGAGAACGTGCGCAGATTGCCGCGCAGCACCGTGCCCAGCGCTTCGGCCGCAGCCTTGCGCACCGCGCCGTCGGCATCCTGCAGCTTGTTCAGGGTGAGCTCGAGCGTCAGCTCCTCGCCATTCACCGTGAAGCGCAGCGAGGCGACGGTCTCGTCGAAGAGCCGGTTCCAGGCACCACGCCCAGTCACCGACTTCTCGTGGAACAGTTCCTCGATCCGGTCTTCGAGCTGGTGCGGCTTGTCCTTGGCGAGATCCTCGATCCAGGGTTGCCAGTGGCTCAGCGGCGGCTCGGCCGCGATCTTGGCCAGCAGCGCCTCGTCGAGGCGGTTGAGTTCGAGCCCGAAGAACAGCAATTCGGTCGAGGCGGTCGTCATCCGGTCCTGGGTGTCGCCATAGAATTTGGCGCGCTTCGGATCGGTGGTGTCGCCGGAGTAGATGAGGCCGGCATAGGACATGATCTTGCCGAGCAGGTCTTCCAGCCGCTCGTAGGCACGCACGGCTTCAGCGAGTGTCGCGCTCGCGTCGTCGCGGGCGGCGAGCTCCGCCAGCTTGCCACGATAGAGTGCGGCGAAGCGCTGCGAGTCGGTCAGCGCGCGGTCGAGATCGGCGGTGAACTCGGGCGAATCCATCGACGGATAGAGATGGCTGAGATCCCATTCTGGCAGCTTGCCCAGCGCCTTCGCGGTCTTGGCGGCGCTGCTCGCCGCGCTTTTTGCGACGTTGGCGGAGATCGTCCCGTCGAAAGCAATCGTCATKTCAAAGGCACCTCGCTGGCGAAACCATCCTTACCCATATGCGCGGACAAGGCCGCGCGATCAACGCCGCCGCCCGACGCCGGCGCTTAAGAGCGGCTTAACCGTTCTGGATGACAGTGCCCCGAAACGGAACACTGATTCTGCAGCGACCGGCATCGAGGTGACATGACAACCACCGTTCTCGTCGTTGATGACGATCCCGTTCAGCGTCGACTGCTCGACGCCATGCTCAAGCGCTTCGGCTACGACGTCGTCGTGACTGAGAGCGGCGACGAGGCGCTTGCCCTGCTTGGCAACGGCGAGACCGGAGCCTTCGCATGAACTGCGCTATCTCAAGCGCCGCGCCTCGGGGCAACTCGGCTTCCGTGACCTCGCCACCAAGAGCCCGGATATGGGCCGCGTCATCGGACTGGCCGAACGCGCCGCGAAATCGAACATCCCGATCCTGATCGAGGGCGAATCCGGCGTCGGCAAGGAGGTGCTGGCGCGCGCCATCCAGGGCTCCAGCGACCGCAAGGGCAAGCCCTTCGTCACGGTGAACTGCGGCGCAATCCCACATAACCTCGTCGAATCCATCCTGTTCGGCCATGAGAAGGGCGCCTTCACCGGCGCCACCGAACGCCATATCGGCAAGTTCGTCGAAGCCAATGGCGGCACGCTCTTCCTCGACGAAGTCGGTGAATTGCCGCTCGATGCCCAGGTCAAGCTCTTGCGCGCGATCCAGGAAGGCGAGGTCGACCCTGTCGGCGGCAAGAAATCGGTGCGCGTCGACATCCGGATCATTTCAGCCACCAACAAAAGCCTGCTCGATCAGGTGAAGCGCGGCGAATTCCGCGAGGATCTCTACTATCGCCTGAATGTCTTCCCGATCACACTGCCGCCACTGCGGCAGCGCTGGGAGGACATCGCCGATCTGGCCCGCGGCTTCCTCGTTCGGTTCGCTGCCGAAGAGGGCAAGAAGCTGCGAGCGATCTCGCCCGAGGCTCTCAACCTGATCAACGGGTATGACTGGCCGGGCAATGTCCGCCAGCTCGAGAATGCGATGTTCCGGGCGGTCGTGCTCGCAGATGGCGATGAGCTGACCGTCGCCGAATTCCCCCAGATCGCGGCGCAGATGGAAGGCTTTGAAGTCCGTATCCCGGCCGCGCCGACCGCAACCGCTCGCCCCGAGCCGCGCGACGAGGCGCCGCGCATCATTCAGGTGCCGGTGCGCGATCCCAATGCGCTCGATTTGGTCGCCGGCTCCGACATCCGCAGGCTCGAAGAACTCGAGCGCGAGATCATCAAATTCGCCCTGGCGCATTATCGCGGACACATGTCCGAGGTCTCGCGCAAACTCGGCATCRGTCGCTCGACGCTCTATCGCAAACTCAAGGATTACGGGCTGATCGAGGGCGATGACGCATCTGCGAACTCGGATGCGGCATAGGCGTTGTAGAGCTGAAAGATGCCCGCTGTTGCACCCCCGCATCTTGTCGAAACAGGCCGAGTCACGCAGGTATCGCGGATATCGGGCAGAGCTATAGGGAATTGGACCATGCGTCGTCGCCACTGGGCGAGCTTTGCTTCTGCATCGGTCCTGGCCTTGGCCCTTGGTACCGGATATGCGCTTGCGCAGGCTACCCTTGAGCCTCAACTCGGCATCCCCCTGCCCGAGCAGCCGGCACTGCTGATCCTGAATGGCGACAAGCCGCCCGAGAGCCTGACGCCGCCGGTCTTGCCGGAGGTTGTCGTCACGATCGAGACCGCCCCCAAGGCCGCGAACGCCGAGCCGGAGATGGTGACCGGCACGGTTGCCCCCTCGGCCCAGCCACAGGGCGGGCTTGCTCCGCTCGAGGTGCCCCCGACGCCTGCCACGACGCCCGGCGTCGACCTCGACGAGCCTGTGGTGCTCGACATCCCGGCCATCGATCTGCCGCCTTCCGACCCAGCGCTTGTCCCCGACGCCAGGCCTGCGCCTCTGCGCTCCGCCGAACCCGTGATTGCGCCGCCGGACCTGCCCAAGGTCGTGGTCGAGCTTCCCGCCGGACCGGCGCTCGTCGCCGAAATCACAGAGCGCGCGCCGGAAGCGCTGGCATTGCCGCGCCTCGCGGAACGCGAGCGCAGCGAGATCCTCGCCGCCTATCAGGCTTTCGAGAACCGTCCGTTCTGGATCGATGGCAAGGGCTGGAGCGCGGCCGCCAAGCTGCTCGTGGCGCAGCTAAGCCGCGCCGGCGAGGATGGCCTGCGACCGACCGACTATCCGCTGCCCGTTTTCGAGGCCAGCGACAAGGGCAGCCTCGCCGAGGCCGATGTCCGGCTTTCCGCGCTCGCCGTGCTCTATGCTCGCGACGCGCGCGGCGCCCGCGTCGACCCGCGCCGGCTTTCCAAGCTGCTCACGCCGACACTGTATCTGCCCTCCGCCACCGAGGTTCTCTCCGAGATCGCGGCCGTTCCCGATCCGGGCAAGGTGCTGGCAGCCTACAACCCGCCGCATGAGGGCTATCGCCGCCTGAAGGCCAAGCTCGCCGAACTGCGCCACCACCAGGACGATACGCCCATGGTGCGCATTCCCGCCGGCCCTCCACTCAAGCTCGGCATGCGCGATGAGCGCGTACACCTGATCCGCGCCCGGCTCGGCCTCGGCCCGTCCGATGAGGCTGTGTTCGATCGCTCGACCGCCACTGCAGTCGCCGAGTTCCAGAAACAGRCCGGCCTGCGCGCCAACGGCATCCTCAGCGCCCAGACGATTGCGGCGCTCGGCACGCCGGCGACCAACCGCGCCCAGCAGGACATCGTCGCGCAGATGGAGCGCTGGCGCTGGCTGCCCGCCGACCTCGGCCAGACCMATATCATGGTCAATGTGCCGGAATTCCAGATGCGGGTAATCCGCGACGGCAAGGTGGTGCACCACGCCCGCACCATCGTCGGCAAACCTGAATCGGCGACGCCGATTTTCTCGCACCGGATGGACCATGTCGTGGTCAACCCATCCTGGTTCGTGCCGCCATCGATCCTGAAGAAGGAATTCCTGCCCGGCCTCGCCGCCGATCCGGACTATGCCGCCAAGCGCGGTTATGTCGTGACCCGCCGCGGCAACAACATCTCGGTGCGTCAGCCGCCGGGCGAGCGCAACGCGCTCGGCTGGATCAAGTTCATGTTCCCGAACGATCATGCCGTCTACCTGCATGACACGCCGAACCGCCGGCTCTTCGCGACGGAACGCCGGGCCTACAGCCATGGCTGCGTGCGCGTCGACAATCCTTTCCTGCTTGCCGACCAGGTGCTCGGCCCGGAATGGACGACAGAGCGTCTGAAGCGTCTGATCGGCTCCGGTGAGCGCACCATCCGGCTGCCGCAGCCGCTGCAGATCCACCTTGTCTACAACACTCATGTCGTCCAGCCGGACGGCAAGCTGGTGACCTTCGACGATATCTACGGCTTCCACCGCATGGTGCGGCAGGCTCTGGAGCAGCGAGGCTGAGATCGTGGCGAAATGTGGGATCGAGCACCTTTTCGCCACGATCCACAGCTAGCCAGCTTCGGTGGAAAGAATCGTAACGTACAGGTTACCTGCTTGTTAACCTGCTGTTAACGCATCTCCGCAACTGTTCGTTGACGTTTGCCGAGCTCCTTGCCGGCGCATCGAGACGGGTCGAGTAGCTTGAGCAGATCCTCAGCCACCATGCCGAGACGGCTTCTGCTGCGCGTTACGCCGGGTTTCCGTGGCGGACTGACGATGGCCATTGCATTCGCGGCCCTCGTCTGCGGCATCCGCGGCACGCAGAACGCCGTCGCCAATGGCGACACGCGCACGATCTCCATCCGGCACATGCACACCAAGGAAGAGATCACCGTAACCTTCAAGCGTGACGGACGTTATGTCGCCGAAGGCCTGGAGAAGCTGAACTGGGCCCTGCGCGACTGGCGCATCGACGAACCGATCAAGATGGACCCGCGCCTGTTCGACGTCGCCTGGGAGGTTCAGCGCACCGTCGGCTCCGAGCAGCCCTTCCACGTCGTCTCAGCCTATCGCTCGCCCGGTACCAATTCGATGCTGCGCCGACGCTCGCGCGGCGTCGCCAAGCACAGCCAGCACACGCTCGGCAAGGCGATGGACTTCTACCTGCCGGATACCCCGACAGCCAGGATTCGCGAAGCCGGCATGCGGCTGCAACGCGGCGGCGTCGGCTTCTATCCGGGCGCGCATACGCCATTCGTCCATCTCGATGCCGGCTCGGTCCGCTCCTGGCCGCGCATGACGCGCGACCAGCTGGTGCGCCTCTTCCCGGACGAGAAGACCGTGCATCTGCCGGCCGATGGCCAGCCGCTTGCCGGATACGAGCTGGCCAAGGCCGATGTCCTGGCGCGCGGCGGTGCCGTGGCTGGTTATGCCGCCGCCGATCTCGATGAAGGCGCGGTGATCTCATCCGGTCGCAAGAGCCTGTGGGCCGCCCTCTTCGGCGGCGATGACGAGGAGGCCGATGCACGGCCACAGCGCGGGCGCGCCCCCGCGCCGAAGCCGCAGCCGGTCGTCATGGCCTATGCCCGCCAGAATTACGCCGACAGCAGCTCGGAGGATGGCGGCACGCGCTTCGGCGCATCGCTCGTCGCGGTCCCGGCTCCGGAGCCGGCTCCGCGCGTGACCCGCCCCATCCGTCAGGCCCCCGTCCCGGCCGAGCCGCCGGTTCAGGTCGCGGCGCTCGCACCAGGGCCCGCTCCCGAAGAAGTCAGGCCGAAGCTGATCGACGCGCCGCTTCCCATCGCACGCCCTGGCGGCCTCACTCCGCCGGCTGGGCAGCAGGGCGTTGTCCAGGTTGCTGCACTGCCGCAGCAAGGCGGAGCCCTTGCCTTCGCACCTCAGCTTGCGCCTGGCGGCCGCCCCGGCGAGGAGCAGAAATTGATCTTGGCCTCGCTGCCGCCGCGCCGTCCCGGCGAAATGACGGCACTGGTCGAGACGGTCGTCGCCGGCAAGCCGATGGCCGCCCCGCTGCCGCCTTCGCGTCCGGTCGCCTTTGCGAACCTGGCCACGGCCTCGTTGCGCGGCAGCGATGCCGACCCGGTGCCGGYCGTCCAGCAGGAAGGCAGGCTGGTCACGATCACTCATCCGATGCCGCCGAGCCGGCCGCAACTCGGCAGCACCGTGATTGCCCGGACCGAGCGGAACAACGGTGGCAGCCCTGCACCCACGCCGATCGTTGCGCAATATGACGCCGACCGTTCGAACCTGGACTCGCTCTTCGCCGCCGTTAGCCGTCCCGCGCCCGAAGGTCGCAAGGTGACGGTTGCGACCGCACGCGCCAAGGCCGCCTCGGCCCCGCCACCCGGCTGGGTCCAGGGCCCCGGTCCGGCCGCCTCGCTCGGCTTCAGCCATGCCGATCCGAGCGACGCCAAGACCGGCAGCTTCAGCGGCCCTGCGGTGAAACCACTGCCGACGAACTTCGTCCAGAACTGAGCAGGCTGAACCGGGGGCTCACTCCCGGTCGATTGGCCAGGCCTTGAACACGGCCAGCTCCTCGCAGGCGCGCGCCTGAGCAGCAAGAGCCGGCCAGCGGCTCTCCTCGACATAGTCCGGGATCACGAAGCGGCAKAACCCCCAGGCGATGGCAGCTGCGATATCGGCAGGCTCGAGCTCCGGCCCCGAGCCCAGTTCACCGCGCTGGGCCGCCTGATCCAGCAGATCGAGCGCAGTGTGCAACTGCGTCACGATGCGCTCCTGCCAGGGTGCATAGCGCTGGGCTTCGGGACGCTTGCGCTCATATTCCACCGAGACGGCCTTGTCCGCCGCGACGATGCCAATGCCGGTCAGGCTGAGATCGCGGACCCGGGCAGTTTCTTCGATCGGTCGCAGGGAACGGCCGGCGACATCCTCGAAATGCTGGATGATCAGCAGCGACTCGCTGATTACTGTGCCATCCTCGCAAACCAGCGAGGGTGCCTTGATCAATGGATTGATCGCCCGGAACGCATCCATGTGGCGGAACACGGAGACCGAGCGATGCTCGAATTCGACCTCGAGCAAGGTTCCGGTAATGGCGGCGCGCCGCACATAGGGACTGTCCAGCATTCCAACGAGCAGCATCGCAATCTCCGTTTGTGAGCGCGTGCAGACTGGCCGCTCGTTCAGGGAATGCAACGCCAAATCATGTGATGCCGAAGATCACGCCAATTGATGTGCAGGCAGCCCGGCCTCCGACGCGACGGCATCATCGGAAACCGGCTCCGCGCCGAAGGACAATCCGCGCGCCTTCGCCGCCATCTGGCAGCGATCCCAGCTCGGCTCGCCTCCGAAATGCTCGACCAGGAGATCGATCAGAACGCGCACTTTGCCGGGAACATAGGCGCCTGGCGGGCGCACGACAAAGAGCCCCTGCTCCTTCATCGGATAGTCCAGCAACAAATGCTCGAGCGCGCCTCTGCTGATCGCGTCCGTGAGCATGAAGGTCGGCAGCACGGCGAGCCCGAGCCCCGCCTCCGCCCATTCCGCCAGGGTTTCGCCACTGTCCGAGCGCATCCGGCCGGTCGGCCTGACCGAAACCCAGCGCTTGCTCATCCGAAAGGTCCAGTCTGTCGTCGCTGTACCGGTATAGATGAGGCAGTCGTGCTCGGTCAGGTCGAGCGGCGAGATCGGGCGGCCCCTGCGATCGAGATAGCCCGGGCTTGCGACCACGGCTCCGTAGACCGGCGC
>NZ_JBFTZN010000319.1:0-6412 GCF_056406775.1 Allobosea sp. P1_A7 | reverse complement strand
ATGCCCATCAGGGTCTCCACGGCACGTTGCAGAGCTCGTCGGCGCAAACGCCCGCCAGGCCGGTTGCGGGTGGCGGGCGTCTGGATGCGGGCAGAGGCTCAGGCCTTGAAGAAGTGGGTGAAGGCCAGTTCGCGCGAAGGCGTGTTGACGCGTTCATAGGCGACGGTGCGCTTGACCCAGGCCTTCTGCGACTCGACCACCCTCTTGAAGAAGGCGTTTTCGGCAGAAAGCTTGTCGAGCACCTTGTCCCAGGCGACGAGCTGGGCCTTGAGGATCACCTCCGGGGTCGGGACGACGTTGACGCCCTTGGAGCGCAACATGTCGAGATCCTTGGAATAGCGGTCGAGCGCCTTCCAGATCATGTCGGAGGAGGCTGCTTCCGCCGCATATTTGATGATCGCCTTCTGCTCGGGGGCGAGCGCATCGAATTTCGTCTTGTTGAAGATGAGCTCGAAGCTCTCGGCTGCCTGATGGTAACTTTGCAGCATGTAGACCTTGGCGACGTCCTGGAAACCAAGGATCGAGTCGGAGGAAGGATTGTTGAACTCGGCGCCGTCGATGACGCCGCGTTCGAGCGCCGGCACGATCTCGCCACCGGCCAGAATCGTGACTGCGGCTCCCATCTCCTTCATCAAATCGGCCGCGAGGCCGACTGTGCGGTATTTCAGGCCCTTGAAGTCGTCGGGGGTCTTGAGCTCCTTCTTGAACCAGCCAAGCGGCTGGCAGGGCATCGGCCCGCTGAGGAAGCCTACGAGATTGAGCTTCAGGGTCTGGCCGACCAGCTCGTTATAGAGCTCATAGCCGCCGCCATGATTCATCCATCCCAGGAAGCTGGTTGCGTCCCAGCCGAGTGACGGAGGTGTGCCAAAGAGCGAGAAGGCTTTGTTCTTGCCGTACCAATAGGCGCAGACGCCATGCCCGCCATCGAGAATGCCGGCCGCGACCGCATCCTGCATCTGGAAGGCCGGGACGACTGCGCCCGCGGCGAGCACGTCCAGCTTCAGCCGGCCGCCGGACATGTCATTGACCCGCTTGGCGAAGTCGCCGGCGAATTCATGGAAGATGTCCTTGGTCGGCCAGGTGGACTGGAACTTCCACGTCACCGTTTGGGCGCGGCTGACCTGGGGCATGGCAATGGCGCCAGCGCCCGCAAGTGTTGCGACCTTGAGGAAGTTGCGACGATTCGAACGAGGTTTAGCGGTCTCCGTAGTCATGGATTCCCTCCCTGGGTGTGCCGCCATGTATCTGGCGTGTCGTTATTGCGGCCTGCTGGCCGCGATATCCCAGAGTTGCTGTATTCAGTTGCCGTGGCAAGCGATAGGCGTAATACTAAAGTCTTAGAAGTTCGAGCGTGATCGCCTCCGCGACTGCACAAGAACGGGAGAGGCTATGCCGCTTCAGAGGCAAGGGGGTGCCGTTGCGTTAGTGGAGCCTGATGTCAGGTCGACTGAGCAAGGCCGAAAATCGGCGATAAACGCCGGATTTCCGGAGTTTTCCTCCGTGGCGCAGGGCCAGGAAAGAGCCTGGGCGAAAGAGGGCGCTTGCGCCCTTGAGGCAAAGTGCAATTGCTCGTCGCTGCGAAGGAGGAGCATTGCGAAAACAGAAAGAATGAGGCGCGCGTTACACGCGGCTCATTCCCGTATCGTCGTCTTGGGATCGAGGTTTTTCGACCCCGGAAGGCGGAGCGTCGCTCAGCGGCGGCCTTTGCCGGCAGCGCGCATCTGCATGTACTGGACGGCCTCGAGCAGAACCTTGCGGGGGCGCTCGGCATCGCGCTTGGCCTGTTCGGCCTTGCGGGCGGCCTCACGCACCAGTTCGGCCTGACGCTCGGCTTCCTCCTGGGCGGCGCGTTCGATCGCCGCGAGGCGCTCGGCCTCGACGCGGGCGGCGGCCTTTTCGGCGTCGCGGACAGCGCGTGCATCGGCAATGGCCTGGCGCTCCGCGCGGCGCTGCTGCATGATCGGGTCATCGGCCTTCGGCCGTGCCTGGAAACGCTCTAGCAGCGCCTTCTTGGCATTGGCGGAGTTGGACTGACGATCAGTGAAGCTGCGGTCGTTCGGGTTCTTCAAGGTCTACCTTCTTGGGTTGAACGGGCTCTAACTCGCGAGCCCGCGGGGGCAATAATTCAGAACTGGCCGGATGTGTATTGTAATCAGCGCGCAGGCGCTGCGCCTGCGGCGCGGGTCGGCTTCGCCTTGGGCTTCGGCGCGGCGATGAGACCTTCGCGCTGAGCCTGCTTGCGAGCGGCCTTGCGGGCACGGCGAACGGCATCGGCCTTTTCGCGGGCGCGCTGCTCGGATGGCTTCTCATAAGCTGAGCGGCGCTTCATCTCACGAAAAACGCCTTCGCGCTGCAATTTCTTCTTAAGCACTCGCAGCGCCTGGTCGACGTTATTGTCGCGGACGAGAACCTGCATCCTGGTTTCCTTCATTCGAAATGCGAAAACATCGCGCTGAACCCGGGCCCGAGATCCAGCGAAATCTTCGCAGCGTCATGTTGAAGCGCACCAGAAGGCCGCGCGCCGGTTGTTCGATCTGAGCGGGGAAGGTCGTCGGCGGGCACATTGACATGCGCAGGACCGCGGCGTTCGGCCGAATATCGACGGCCGCCATATGGCCTCTCGAACAGTGAATGTCAATGCAATTGCCGGGGTTCAGGCATGCTTTTGCATGGGCATGCATAGCCGAACGGGCCGCGGTGCGCTTTACAAGTGTCGGGTTTTCGCCAACAGGCAATCCTCGCTTCCGTTACTCGATCCTGGTCTTCTCCGTGAACACGCCGTCGCTGAGTCAGTTCCGCCGCATCGTGGTCAAGGTCGGTTCGGCCCTGCTGGTCGACCGCGAGCGCGGCCGGCTGCGCCAGGCCTGGCTCGCCGCGCTCGCTGAGGATCTCGCCGAACTGCACTTGCGCGGCGCCGATGTGCTTGTCGTCTCGTCGGGGGCAATTGCGCTCGGCCGGACCGTGCTCAGACTTCCGAGCGGTCCGCTGCGACTGGAAGAAAGCCAGGCGGCTGCGGCCGTCGGGCAGATCGCGCTGGCGCGGACATGGTCCGAGGCGCTGGGACATCACGGGCTGACCGCCGGACAGATCCTGCTGACGCTGGCGGATACCGAAGAGCGCCGCCGCTATCTCAATGCGCGCGCCACGCTTGGCCGCCTGCTCGATCTGCGCGCGATTCCGGTGATCAACGAGAATGATACGGTCGCGACGACCGAAATCCGCTATGGCGACAATGACCGCCTCGCCGCGCGTGTTGCGACCATGGCGGGCGCCGACCTGCTGGTGCTGTTCTCCGATATCGATGGGCTCTACACGGCGCCGCCGGCGCGGGACYCGGCTGCGCGCCATATCCCGCTGGTCGAGCGGATCACGCCGGAGATCGAGGCCATGGCGGGCGGAGCAGCGTCCGAACTCTCTCGCGGCGGCATGCGCACCAAGATCGAGGCGGGCAAGATCGCGGCGGCGGGCGGCACTCATATGCTGATCGCCGATGGGCGGACGAAGAACCCGCTCAGTGCGATCGTTGCTGGCGGGCGCTGCACCTGGTTTCTTTCGGCTTCGACGCCTGCGACGGCGCGCAAGACCTGGATTGCTGGCTCGCTCGAGCCGCGCGGCACCCTGTATGTCGATGCAGGGGCCGCTCGTGCCTTGCGCGGTGGAGCGAGCCTGCTGCCTGTCGGCGTCAGCCGGATCGAGGGTGAATTCGCGCGTGGCGATGCCGTGCTCATCCGTGATCCGGATGGGCGGGTGCTCGGACGCGGGCTGGTGGCCTATGATGCGGGGGAGGCGGGGCTCGTGCTCGGCAAGGCCTCGCGCGATATCGAGGCGATCCTCGGCTATCCCGGGCGCGCCGAGATGATCCACCGTGACGACATGGCGCTCGGTGTCGGCTAAGGTCGCCGGGCTCAAGGAAACGGGTGAGTTGACGATGACTGGCGAAGGCGCGCTGCGCGTGGTTTCTGCAAGCGATGGCCAAGAGGATATCGGCACGGTCATGCATGGGCTCGGCCGGCAGGCCCGCGCTGCTGCGCGGCAGGTCGCGCTTGCGTCGGCTGAGCAGCGCAACGCGGCGCTGATGGCGATGGCCGAGGCCCTGCGCGAGCGTGCGCCGGCGATCCTCGCCGCCAATGCACGAGACCTCGAGGAGGCGCGCGGCGCCGGCCAGAACGCCGCCTTCATCGACCGTCTGATGCTGGACGAGGCCCGGTTGGCGGCGGTTGCCGAAGCGGTGGCGAGCATCGCCCCGTTGCCCGACCCCGTCGGTCGCGTGCTCGCCAAATGGACCCAGCCCAATGGCCTTGCCTTCGAGCGCGTGGCGACACCGCTTGGCGTGATCGCAGTGATCTTCGAAAGCCGCCCGAATGTCACCGCCGATGCCGGCGCGCTTTGCCTGAAGAGCGGCAATGCCGCGATCCTGCGCGCCGGCTCGGATAGTTTCCGCACCTCGACCGAGATTGCTGCAGCGCTCCGCCAGGGACTGGAAACTGCAGGGTTGCCGGGCGACGCGATCCAGCTGGTGCCGACACGTGACCGCGCAGCGGTCGGCGAGATTTTGGCGGGGCTCGGCGGTGCCGTCGATGTCGTCGTGCCGCGCGGCGGCAAGAGCCTGGTCGCCCGTGTCCAGAGCGATGCGCGTGTGCCGGTCTTCGCGCATCTCGACGGCAACTGTCATGTCTATATCCATGGAGCCGCCGATCTCGACATGGCCAAGGCGATCGTGCTGAACGCAAAGCTGCGCCGTACCGGCGTCTGCGGCGCGGCCGAGAGCCTACTGGTCGATGCCGCCTGTGCTGCAACCCATTTGCAGCCGCTCCTCAGGATGCTGGTCGAGGCCGGTTGCGCGGTTCGTGGCGATGTCGCCGCACAGGCAGCCAATCCGCAGGTGACGCCTGCAACCGAGGCGGACTGGGCAACCGAATATCTGGACCGGATCATTGCGGTGAAGGTGGTCGACGGGCTTGATGCGGCGATCGCGCATATCGAGCGCTACGGTTCGCACCATACAGATGCAATCGTGACCGCCGACGAGGCCGCGGCGCAGCGCTTCCTGGCCGAGGTCGATTCAGCCATCGTCGTCCATAATGCCTCGACCCAGTTTGCCGATGGCGGCGAGTTCGGCTTCGGCGCCGAGATCGGCATCGCGACAGGGCGCATGCATGCGCGCGGGCCGGTCGGTGTCGAGCAGCTCTGCTCCTTCAAATACCGGGTTCATGGCAGCGGTCAGATCCGGCCGTGAGGGCAGAGGATCTGCGCCTGCCGCCCCATGCGCCGGGCCTTCGGATCGGCTTGTTCGGCGGGAGCTTCAACCCGGCACATGACGGTCACCGCATGGCGAGCCTGACGGCGCTGCGTCGGCTGCAGCTCGACCGCGTCTGGTGGCTTGTCACCCCTGGCAATCCGCTCAAGGACAATGCGGCCTTGCCATCGCTCGGCGAACGCATTGCGACGGCGCAAGAGCTTGCCGATCACGCCCGCATCCATGTCACCGGGGTCGAGGCGAGCCTGCGCACCCGCTATACCGCCGATACCCTGCGCGCCCTCAAATTGCGCTGCCCTGGTGTCCGCTTCGTCTGGATCATGGGGTCCGACAATCTTGCGGGTTTCCACCGCTGGAACGAGTGGCGTGCCATTGCCCGGATGATGCCGATCGCCGTGATCGACCGCCCGGGATCGACGCATCGCGCGGTGGCTTCGCCGGCCGCCAACTGGCTGTCGCGCTGGCGGGTTTCCGAGAATGCGGCTGCCGCCCTGCCGCTGCTGGAGCCCCCCGCCTGGGTGTTCCTGCATGGCCGGCGCTCCGAGCTGTCCTCGACCTATTTGCGCCAGTTGGCTGGTCGCGATTGAATTTCGACCTCATATCGCTTAATTTAGGATCGTCGCGCTGAGAGCGCGTCGTCATGTGAGGATACGGAACTGAACCGTCAAACCCTTGGTGAAGCCGAGCCGAAGCCGCTTCCCCAGGCTGCTGTCCCCGGAAACCCGTCCGCCGACAGCGTGGCCCTCGCAATCCATGTTCTCGAAGATATGAAGGCCGAGGACATCACTGTCATCGACCTGGTTGGCAAGACTTCGCTGGCTGACGCGATGATCATCGCGTCAGGGCGCGTGAACCGCCATGTCGCCTCGATTGCCGACAGCCTCGTCGAGGCCTTCAAGAAGACGGGACTGCCGACGCCGAAGGTCGAGGGCATGCCTGCCTGCGACTGGGTGCTGATCGATACGGGCGATCTCATCGTCCATGTCTTCCGGCCGGAAGTGCGCCAGTTCTACAATCTGGAAAAGATGTGGGGCGCCGACCGCCCGAATGAGCGGCTCGTCGGCTGATCCTGATTTCCGGTGCGGCTCGCCATCATCACGGTCGGCCGGCTCAAGGACGGGCCGGAACGGGACCTCTGCGAGCGCTACCGCGAAC
>NZ_JBFTZN010000318.1:0-6477 GCF_056406775.1 Allobosea sp. P1_A7 | reverse complement strand
GGCGTAAGACGCCCGCCCTCGCTCGGCTCGAGGCGAAGCTTGGCCATGTCTTCGCCAATCGCGCCCTGCTTGAAACCGCCCTGACMCATATGAGCGCCGAGAGCTCGCGGCTCGGCAGCTATCAGCGGCTCGAGTTCCTGGGCGATCGCGTCCTGGGATTGAGCGTCGCCGACATGCTCTTCGAGCGCTATCCGCAGGCCGAGGAGGGCGACATGTCGCGCCGCCTGGCCGATCTCGTGCGCAAGGAGACCTGCGCCGAAGTCGCGCTGGGCTGGGATCTCGGCAGCTACCTGAAGCTCGGCGACGGCGAGATCCTGGGCGGCGCCCGCAAGAACAAGGCGATCCTGGCCGATGCCTGCGAGTCGATCATCGGTGCGGTCTTCATCGATGGCGGTTATGCTGCAGCAAGAGGACTGGTCGAGCGCGCTTTTGGCGAGCGCCTGCTGAAGCCGGTGCGCCCGTTGCGCGATGCGAAGACCGCCTTGCAGGAATGGGCGCAGGGCAAGGGCTACCAGACGCCGACCTATACCGAGCGCGGCCGCTCGGGCCCGGACCATGCCCCGCTCTTCCGGGTTGCGGCCCGGATCGCGGGATTGATCGACGCCGAAGCCGAAGGGCGCTCCAAGCGCCTCGCCGAACAAGCTGCTGCCGAGGCGTTCCTGCGCCGCGAGGGGCTCTGGAACGAAACCATGGGAGATGACAATGGCTGAGGCCGACAAGCCCACACGCTGCGGCTTCGTTGCGCTGATCGGCGCGCCCAATGCCGGCAAGTCGACGCTGCTGAACAAGCTCGTCGGCGCCAAGATCTCGATCGTCTCGCGCAAGGTGCAGACGACGCGGACCCAGGTGCGCGGCATCGCGCTCGCCGGCGCGGCGCAGGTCATCTTCGTCGACACGCCCGGCATCTTCGCACCCAAGCGCCGGCTCGACCGCGCCATGGTGACGAGCGCCTGGGGCGGCGCGACCGATGCCGACCTGATCGGCGTGCTGATCGATGTCGAGCGCTTCGACAATGAGGAGAACACGAGGCTGCTCGAAAAGCTCGCCGAGCTGAAGCAGCCCAAGTTCCTGGTCCTCAACAAGATCGACACGATCGAGAAGGAGAAGCTGCTCGCCATCACGACGCAGCTGAACGAGCGAGGCAAGTTCGAGACCACCTTCATGGTCGCGGCGCTGACCGGCTATGGCGTCAAGGACATTCTCGACTGGCTCGAGACGCGCCTGCCGCTCGGCCCCTGGCTCTACCCGGAGGACCAGATCTCGGATGCGCCGCTGCGCTTCCTCGCCGCCGAGATCACGCGCGAGAAGATCTTCGAGCGCCTGCACGACGAATTGCCCTATCGCTCGACCGTCGAGACCGAACAATGGCAGCAGCGGCCCGATGGCTCGGTGCGCATCGAGCAGACGATCTATGTCGAGCGCGAGGGCCAGCGGAAGATCGTGCTTGGCGAGGGCGGCCAGACCATCAAGGCGATTGGGCAGAAGGCCCGCCTCGAGATCGCCGAGGCGGCCGAGGCCAAGGTCCATCTCTTCCTCTTCGTCAAGGTTCGCGAGAACTGGAGCGACGATCCGGAGCGCTATCGCGAGATGGGCCTGGAATTCCCCAAGGGCTGAGCCGACAAGGGCTGAGCCGGCCCGCGAAACGCCGCCGCCAGCTCCCTGACGAAGGCGTTGGCGCGCGGCGTCGCGACATTGCTGCGCAGCACGACCTCGGATGAGCCGAGCGCCGGCAGGCCCCAGTCCGCGCCGACATCGACGGCGCCGGCAGGCGCGATGCGTGCGGCGAGCGGCGTGACGCCGAGCCCGCCCTGCACGGCGGCCAGCACCGCGGCCATGCCTCCGCCGACAAAAGCCTCCCGCCAGCTGAGCCCGCCCTGGCCCAGCGCCTCGATGGCGTGACGCCTGAGCGCGCATTCCGTCATCAGGCTGACGAGCGGCAGCGGCTGCGATGGATCGCGCGTCAGCGTTGGCGCGGCGAACCAGCCAAAGGCGTCGCGGCGCAGCACCTCGCCCGTTCGCCCCTGTCCGATCCGCAGCATCACGGCGACATCGAGCTCGCCGCGTTCGAAGGCCGTCTCGAGCAGGCTCGAGCGTTCGATCCGCAGGCTGATCACCAGCGTCGGGTCATGGCCGAACAGACGCGCCAGCAAGGCCGGCGCATCGGCGCCGACCGCCTGCTCGCTGATCCCGACTGAGATGCGCTCCGGTGACTCGGTGAAGGCCGCACGCGCCCGTTCATGCGCGGCGAGCAGCTCGCGTGCCGCCGGTACGAAACGCTCGCCTTCGGCGGTGAGCCTGACGAGACGCGGGTGGCGCTGGAGCAGAGCCCGGCCGAGAACCTCCTCGAGCCGCTTGACCCGGGTGCTGACCAGCGACTGGGTCGTGCCCAGCGCCTCTGCGGCCCGCGTGAAGCTGCGCAGATCGGCCGCACAGAGAAAGGCGGCGACCGCATCGATATCGAGGGTGGCGACGATCATAAATCAAGAATCCATATGATTGATATCTACAATAATACACTACAACGATGGCTTGGAGAGCGCTAGCTTGCCCTGGACAGCGAGGCGAACGCCCTCGCGCGAACCGGAGATCCACCATGCCCCTGATCCGCATTTCCATGAGGCGCGGCCGTCCCGCCTCCGAGCCTGCCGCCATCGTCGACGGCGTCTATCGGGCGATGCGCGAGACCTTCGAGGTGCCGGAGGACGATCTGTTCGCGGTGATCCACCAGCACGATCCCGACGAGTTCATCTTCAACGCCCGCTATTTCGGCTTCGAGCGCACGGCCGGTCTCGTCATCATCCAGATCACCTGCAACAACAGCCGCGGCGTCACCCAGAAGAAGGCGCTGTTTGCCAAGATCGCCGAGAACCTGCGCCGGGAGCCCGGACTGAGGCCCGACGACGTCTTCATCAACCTGATCGAGACCGCGCGCGAGAACTGGTCCTTCGGCGGCGGCATCGCGCAGTATGTCTGAGGTTGGCTGCCTGCCAGTCCGGACCGGCGCCGCTGACGCGCGCTGTCGGGAGGGGAGGCCTGCGGAAATTGACCCGGCCGGGTGCGCCGCCTAACTCCTTGTCATGGAGTGGAGCGACGACGGCACCATCATCGGCGTCCGGCAGCACGGCGAGAATGCCGTGATCCTGGAGGTGCTGACGCGTCTGCATGGCCGCCATCTCGGGCTCGTGCGCGGAGGGCGCTCGGCCCGGGCGCAGCCGGTGCTGCAGCCCGGCAATGCGGTCTCGCTGACCTGGCGGGCTCGGCTCGACGAGCATCTCGGCGAATACAAGGTCGAGCTCATCACCTCGCATGCGGCGCGGCTGATGGCGGCGCCCGTCGCCCTCTATGGGCTGGGGGTGATCTCGGCCCTGCTGCGGCTGCTGCCGGAGCGTGATCCGCATCCGGCCCTGCATGAGGGGCTGGCGGTGCTGATCGAACATCTCGACGAGCTGACCCTGGCGCCGGCCCTTGTCGTGCGGTTCGAGGTCGCCATGCTGGCCGAACTCGGCTTCGGGCTGGATCTGACGCGCTGCGCCGTCACCGGCTCGCCCGATGACCTCACCCATGTCTCGCCGAAATCGGGCAAGGCGGTCAGCCGCAAGGTGGCCGAGCCCTATCAGGATCGTCTGCTGGCGCTGCCGCGCTTCCTCAGCGAAGGGCAGGGTGGGCGGCAACCCTCGGCCGCCGATATCGCGGCGGGCTTCGCCCTGACCGGCTTCTTCCTGCGCCGCCATCTGCTTGAGCCGCGCGGATTGCTCGAGTCGCCGGAGCGCGCGCGGCTGCTGGAGCTGGTCGCACGAATTCACTGATTTCTGGCGCGTTTGCGGGTATGACGCTTTGCGCGGCTTGCATCGGGCCGGCATCGTCATAGGAAGTGATTCGCGGCCGGCGTTTCCCGGCGGCTGCAACGTAGATCGAGGTTGAGTGACACATGGGAAAGCCGGTCGAGCCGCCACCGGAGGACGAGACCGAGCGCATCGATCTGAAATCGGCGCTCGAAGAGCGCTATCTCGCCTATGCGCTGTCCACCATCATGCACCGTGCCCTGCCGGATGCGCGTGACGGCCTGAAGCCCGTCCACCGCCGTATCCTGCATGCGATGCGGCTGCTGCGCCTCGACCCCGGCCAGGTGCACAAGAAATGCGCCCGCATCGTCGGCGACGTCATCGGTAAGTTCCACCCGCATGGCGACCAGTCGGTCTATGACGCGCTGGTGCGCCTCGCCCAGGATTTCGCCCAGCGTTACCCGCTCGTCGACGGCCAGGGCAACTTTGGCAATATCGACGGCGATAACGCCGCCGCCTACCGCTATACCGAAGCGCGCATGACCGAGGTCGCGCGCCTCCTGCTCGACGGGATCGAGGAGGACGCGGTCGATTTCCGCGAGACCTATAATGGCGAGGACGAGGAGCCGATCGTCCTGCCGGCGGCGTTCCCCAACCTGCTGGCCAATGGCTCGCAGGGCATCGCGGTCGGCATGGCGACCTCGATCCCGCCCCATAACGCCGCCGAACTCTGCGATGCCGCGCTCTATCTGATCCAGCATCCGGAGACCTCCTCCGAGCAGCTCATGACCTTCGTGCCGGGGCCGGATTTCCCGACCGGCGGCATCATCGTCGAGACCCGGGCCTCGATGGCCGAAACCTATCGCACCGGGCGCGGCGCCTTCCGCACCCGGGCGCGCTGGCATGTCGAGGACCAGGGCCGTGGCACCTGGCTCGCTGTCGTCACCGAGATTCCCTACATGGTCTCGAAGGGTCGGCTGATCGAGAAGATCGCCGAGCTGCTGAACGACCGGAAGCTGCCGCTCGTCGGGGATCTGCGCGACGAGTCGGCCGAGGACATCCGCGTCGTCATCGAGCCGCGCAGCCGCGCCGTCGACGCCAATCTGATGATGGAATCGCTGTTCAAGCTCACTGAGCTCGAATCGCGCATTTCGATGAACATGAACGTGCTGACCGGCGGGCTGGTGCCGCGGGTGCTCGGCCTCAACGAGGCCCTGCGCGCCTGGCTCGACCATCGCCGCGAGGTGCTGCTGCGCCGCTCGCGCTTCCGCCTCGGCCAGATCGAGAAGCGGCTCGAGATCCTGCGCGGCCTGCTGATCGTCTATCTCGACCTCGACCGTGTCATCAAGATCATCCGCGAGGAGGACGAGCCGAAGATCGAGCTGATGCGCTATTTCGAGCTCAGCGAGGTCCAGGCCAATGCGATCCTCGACACGCGCCTGCGCGCCCTGCGCAAGCTCGAGGAGATGCAGCTCAAGACCGAACTCGACGAGTTGACCACCGAGAAGGGCCAGATCGAGGGGCTGCTCGCCTCCGAGGCGACGCAGTGGAAGACCATCTCCTGGGACATCCGCGAGGTGAAGAAGCTCTTCGGCCCGGAAACCGCGATCGGCAAGCGCCGCACCGACTTCGCCGATATGCCGGAGACGACCGATATCGACCTGACCCAGGCCATGGTCGAGCGCGAGCCGATCACGGTCGTCGTCTCCAAGAAGGGCTGGATCAGGGCGTTGAAGGGCCATGTCCAGGACCTCTCGACGCTGTCCTTCAAGGGCGATGACGCGCTGCAGCTCGGCTTCCACACCGAGACCACGGCGAAGCTCCTGGTGCTGGCCTCGAACGGCAAGGTCTTCACGCTGGAGGCTTCCAAGCTGCCCGGCGGCCGCGGTTTCGGCGATCCCATCCGCCTGATGATCGAGCTGGAGGAGACGGCCGACATCGTCTCCGCCTTCCCCTACCGGCCGGGGCTGAAGCTCCTGATGGTGACGACGGATGGGCGCGGCTTCGTCGCCCCCAGCGATGATGTCGTGGCCAATACCCGCAAGGGCCGCCAGGTGCTCAACGTCACCGAACCGGTCAAGGCGCTGCTCGCCGTTCCGGCCGAGGGCGACCATGTCGCGATCATCGGCGAGAACCGCAAGCTGCTCTGCTTCCCGCTCTCCGAGGTCGCGGAGATGGGGCGTGGCAAGGGCGTGCGCCTGCAGCGCTACAAGGATGGCGGCGTCTCCGATGCCAAGACCTTCAAGCTGGCCGAGGGCCTGACCTGGCTCGACACCTCGAACCGGACCTGGACGGTCGGGGCGGCCGAACTGATCGAGTGGCTCGGCCACCGTGCGGAATCGGGCCGCCTGCCGCCCAAGGGCTTTCCGAAGAACAACAAGTTCGGCGGCTGAAGCTGTGCCTTGCCCGGGCTTGATGCCCGGGCATCTGCCCGTTTGGCTGCGGCGGCAAATGCAGACGAGGCCATGCAAAGGCGAGCGTTCGCCTGCGCTCTTGTCCGTGTTTCACGGCTGTAAAAAGTAACGTTTTATCAACCTGTTGACCAGGCGCCTTGAATCAACGCGGCAGGGCGTTGAATCAGTTTCTCAGGTCTGTGAATCAATCTCTCAGCCAGGCGGGCAGTCCCGGCCAGGGCGCCGGGAGGAGGGACCTATCTGATCGCCTGGCCGACCACGCCGACCTCGAGGCCGAGCGT
>NZ_JBFTZN010000317.1:0-11482 GCF_056406775.1 Allobosea sp. P1_A7 | reverse complement strand
CCTGCGCAACCCGGATCGCTACGACCTGATCACGCTCGAACCGCCGCCACCCTCTGCTGCGGGCGTCGCCAACCTGTATTCGAGCGATTTCTATGCTCTGGCTCAATCGCGCCTTGCCGAGGGGGGCCTCGTCGCGCAGTGGCTGCCCCTGCCGACCCAGAACGACGAAGACACGCGGTCTCTGGTGCGCAGCTTCCTCGACGTCTTCCCGCACGCCACCCTCTGGACCACTGAGCTGCACGAGATGCTGCTGATCGGCTCGCAAGAACCGGTTTCGCTGGATCTGCAGAGGATCGCCGGCCGCTTCGCACAGCCGGAGGTGGCAAAGGCTCTGAGTGATGTCGGCATCGATTCCCCTGCGGCTCTCCTCGCGACCTTCGTCACCGATCGGCAGGGGCTGGAGCGCTATGCAAGCGCTGCTCGCCCCGTGACGGATGACGATCCGCGCATCGAATATGCAGGCTGGGTGCGGCGGCTCGAACTGGCGCGGACCTTGCCCATTCTCCTGGAGATGCAGGGAGAACCGCCGGTCATCGGCGCCGACGATGCATTCCGGGCCGATCTTGCAAATGAGCGCAGCAGACTCGTGACATTCTACGATGCCGGCCTTGCCGCTTATGTCGGCGACCGGGCGCGCTGGGCGCGGCAGATGCGGCGCGTGATCCAGGCCGATCCCACCAACCCCTATTATAACTGGTTCACAGGGGGCCCTCGCGAATGAGCGAGCGCGGAAGCGTTCTGCGGGATGCCCGCCCCCGGAAGCCCGACATTGAGAAGGAGAACCCGGTGCTGAACGTTCGAGCTGCCCTGGCCGCGTTGTTCCTGGTCTCATCCTGGGCGTGGAATGGCGCCGTCCTCGCCCAATCCGACCCTCTGCCATCCTGGAACGACGGYAAGGCAAAGACCGCCATCGTCGAATTCGTCAGAAGGGTAACGCAGGAGGGCGGCCCCAATTACGTCAAGCCGGCGGAGCGCATCGCCACCTTCGACAATGACGGCACGCTCTGGGCCGAGCAGCCGGTCTATTTCCAGCTTCAGTTCGCCTTCGACGAGGTGAAGCGGCTCGCTCCCCTGTATCCGGAGTGGAAGAGCAAGGAACCCTACAGGTCGGTCCTGGCCGGCGACATGAAGGGGCTGGCGGCCTCCGGAGAAAAGGGCCTCCTGCAGATCATGGCGGCTGCCCATTCCGGGATAACGACACGGGAATTCGAGCGATTGGTCGTCAGCTGGCTCAACACCGCGCGGCACCCGACGAAGAAGCGCCCCTATACCGAGATGGTCTACCAGCCGCAGCTGGAGCTGCTGACCTATCTGCGCGCCAACGGCTTCAAGACCTTCATCGTCTCGGGCGGTGGCGTCGAATTCATGCGCGTCTTCGCCGACAAGGTTTATGGCATCCCGCCCGAACAGGTGGTCGGCTCCGCCGGTGCAGTGACATTCAGGCTGAGCCCGAGCGGCAAGCCCGAACTGTTCAAGGACGCCAAGGTCGAGTTCATCGATGACGGTCCCGGAAAGCCTGTCGGGATCAACCGCTTCATCGGCCGGCGACCGATCCTGGCCTTCGGCAATTCCGACGGCGACCTGCAGATGCTGCAATATACGACGGCCGGCGATGGGCCACGCCTGGCCCTCATCATCCATCACACCGATGCCGAGCGCGAATGGGCCTATGACCGCAAGTCGCCTATCGGTAAGCTCGACAAGGCTCTCGATGAGGGCCAAGCCAACGGCTGGACCATTGTCGACATGAAGTCGGACTGGAAGGCTGTCTTTCCGCCGGAGCCGTAGCGATGAACAAGGAAGACGTGGTCAAGCGCTTCAGGATCACGGACGGCGACAAGTTTCGGCTTTCCGACGTCGACCCCGCCGATGTTTGCGGTTTCGACAGTGAGAAGGACGACGCCAAGGAGTTGCTGGCAGCCGGGGTCAAGCGTCTGCACGCGCTGCAGGAGCGGCTCTACGCCGAAGGGCGCTGGTCGCTCCTCGTCATCTTCCAGGCGATGGATGCGGCCGGCAAGGACGGCACGATCGAGCACGTCATGTCGGGCATCAACCCGCAAGGCTGCGAGGTGACGTCCTTCAAGGCTCCAAGCACCATTGAGCTGCGGCACGATTTCCTGTGGCGCACCACCTGCGCACTGCCGGAACGCGGTCATATCGGGATCTTCAACCGTTCCTATTATGAAGAGGTCCTGGTCGCGCGGGTCCATCGCTCGGTCCTCGAAGCGCAGAACCTCCCGCCCAAGCTGATCACAGACGATATCTGGCGCGAGCGTTTCGAGAGCATGCGCGATTTCGAGCAGCACCTTTCGCGCAACGGCGTCGCGATCCTGAAATTCTTCCTCCATGTCTCGAAGGACGAACAGCGGCGCCGTCTCCTCGCCCGGATCGACGAACCGGACAAGAACTGGAAATTCGACTCAAGGGATCTGGCCGAGCGCGGTCATTGGGACGAGTATATGGGTGCCTATGAKGATGCGATCCGGGGCACCGCGACGAAGAGCGCGCCCTGGTACGTCATTCCCGCAGATCACAAATGGTTCACGCGGCTCGCCGTGGCGGCAGCCATTGGCGAAAAGCTCGAACAGCTCGACCCACAGTTTCCGACGGTCGACGACGACATGCGCAAGGCCATGGCACAGGCGCGCAAGGTATTGGCGAGCGAGGAGCGGTCCGAGCGCGCCAAGGCGGATTGAACAGCAGCGGAGGCCCGACGACCATGACGGATGGCGCGGTACTGGACAGGATCGACACGTTGAGCGGCATGATCCGCATTCCCGGCGGAACCTTCCGCATGGGCTCGGACAAGCACTATCCGGAGGAGGCGCCGAGCCATCGCGTCACGGTCGATGGTTTCTGGATCGACGCGACTCCGGTCACCAATGCGCAGTTTCGCGCCTTCGTCGAAGCAACCGGCTACGTCACCTTCGCCGAGATCCCGCCGGACCCAAAGGACTATCCCGGCGCCCTGCCCCATATGCTGCGAGCAGGCTCGCTGATGTTCAACCCGCCGACCCATGCGGTCGACCTGCGCGACTGGTCGCAATGGTGGAAATTCCAGTTCGGCGCGACCTGGCGCAAACCCTATGGGTCGGGGTCGTCGATCAAGGGGCTCGACGACCACCCGGTCGTGCATGTCGCCTATCGCGATGCCGAAGCCTATGCAGCCTGGGCCGGAAAGGCCGTGCCGACCGAGGCCGAATGGGAATTCGCCGCACGTGGCGGGCTTGAGGATGTCGAGTTCGCCTGGGGCGACGAGTTGACGCCTGGCGGACGTCATATGGCCAACACCTGGCAGGGCAATTTCCCCCACGAGAATACGCGGGAAGACGGGTTTGCGCGCACCTCTCCTGTCAGCGCCTTTCCCGCCAACGGCTATGGCGTCCACGACATGATCGGCAATGTCTGGGAGTGGACAACGGATTTCTGGTCGACACGCCATCAAGGCGATGCACCCAAGGCCTGCTGCGTGCCGCAAAATCCCCGCGGCGGCCCCGAGGCCAACAGTTATGATCCGCGTCAGCCTGCGATCCGCATTCCGCGCAGGGTCCTGAAGGGCGGCTCGCATCTCTGCGCACCAAGCTATTGCCGGCGCTATCGCCCGGCCGCCCGCCATGCCGAACCGGTGGATACCTCGACGAGCCATGTCGGCTTCCGTTGCGTGGTCCGGACCGAGCCCATCCCCCCGACCTGAATGCAGCTGTAACGGTTACGTTGCTGACTAGAGCGCCGCTTCGTTCAGAATTCCGGCGAAAGCCCCATTCGCATTCCGGAGGGAACAGGCTGATGAGCGACGGCAGGGGATCGGCGGCTCGGGATGCGGTCGTCGATCTGCAGAAGCGGATCAACCAGGACATCATCGGCCAGGAACGCGTCGTCGAACGGCTCGTCGTCGCACTGCTTGCCAATGGCAATGTCCTGCTCGAGGGCCTGCCGGGCCTCGCCAAGACCCGCGCCATCAAGAGCCTTTCGAATAATCTCGAATCCGACTTCAGCCGCATTCAGTTCACGCCGGACCTTCTCCCCTCGGACGTCACCGGCGGCGAGATCCTGCGCGGCGACGGTCAGTTCGAGTTCCGCAAGGGCCCGATCTTCGGCAATCTTGTCCTGGCTGACGAGATCAATCGCGCCCCGCCCAAGGTCCAGTCGGCGCTCCTCGAAGCGATGGAGGAACGGCATGTGACGGTCGCCGGCAAGCGCTACGACCTGCCCGACCTCTTCATGGTACTCGCGACCCAGAACCCGATCGAGCAGGAGGGAACCTATCCTCTCCCGGAAGCGCAGATGGACCGCTTCCTCATGCATATCCGGATCGACTACCCCACCGATGCCGATGAGGTGAAGGTGATGCGGCTCGTTCGCGGGGAAGCTGCTGAGCCGACGGGTGCTGCCGCGCAGCCTCCGCCGAAGATCCCGCAGAAGCTGATCTTCGAGGCGCGCTCCGAGATCGACCGGGTGACGACGAAAGCGGTCGTCGAGACCTATATGGTCGCCCTTGTCGCCGCGACGCGCAGGCCCGCCGAATTCGGCGACAAGCTGAAGAACTGGATCGCAGTCGGGGCAAGCCCGCGCGGCTCGCTCGCACTCGATCGCTGCTCGCGCGTCTATGCCTGGCTCAACGGACGCGATTATGTCACGCCCGAAGATGTCCAGGCGATTGTCCATGACTGCCTGCGCCATCGCCTGTCGCTCAGCTACGAGGCCGGCGCCGACGGCGTGAATGCGGACGGTGTGCTGGACGAGATCATGAAACTGGTTGCGGTCGCGGCCTAGGGCGGAGCGGCTCATGGCGTTGATGCGGGAAAGACAGGGAGCAGGCAGCGCCGTTCCGGAAACTGGCGCGCGCGTCTTTGTCTCGCTCGATGACCTGCTGCGGCTGAAGCACCGTGCAAAGGGTTTCAGCTTTCTGCCTCGCCAGCCGGTTCACAGCCTGCTTGCCGGCCGGCATGCCTCACGCCTGCGGGGACGCGGCCTGAACTTTGAGGAGTTGCGCCACTATTTCGAGGGGGACGATACCCGTTCGATCGACTGGCTGGCGACGGCTCGTCTCGGCTCTCCTCATGTCCGCGTCTATTCGGAAGAGCGCGATCGGCCGGTCCTTTTGATCATCGACCAGCGCAGCACGATGTTCTTCGGCAGCCAGCGGGCGATGAAGTCAGTCGCAGCCGCCGAAGCCGCGGCACTCAGTGCCTGGCGCGTCACCTCCCTCGGCGATCGCATCGGCGCGGTCGTCTTTGGCGATCGGCAGATCGTCGACATCAAGCCGCAGGGGCGTGATATCGGCGTGATCCGCGTGCTTTCGGAAGTGGTGAAGCAAAATCACGCCCTGGGCCAGCCAGAACCGACGTCGGCGGCGGCCCAGCTCAATGAAGCCCTTCGCCATGCGGTCCGCATGGCGACGCATGACTGGCTGGTCTGCCTGATCTCCGATGCGGCCGGCGAGGATGAGGAAACGGCGCAGCTGATCACCCGCCTTTGTGCTCACAACGATGTTCTGGCCGTCTACGTTCACGATCCGCTCGAGCGTGACCTGCCGGATGTCGGCCCCGCCGTTTTCAGCTCCAGTCTTGGCCAGATCGAAATCGATTCTTCCTCTCAGGATCTGCGTAGCCGGTTCGCGCGCGAGCATGCAGACTGGCGCGCACGACTGGCGGATCTCTCCCGCCATCGGGCGATCCCGATTCTTCCGATCTCGACAAGCCTCGATGTTGCGGCACAGTTCCGCGAACTCATTGGCAGACGCAGCGAACGCCGGGCCGCGGCAGCGCAAGGGCGGCCGCTGCGATGAGCGACGATCCCGGGAGCCTGGCCAATCTTCGCGACCTGGTGCTGCCTCCGGACATTCCGTTCTGGCCGCCCGCGCCGGGTCTCTGGATCGTCGCGGCAACGTGCCTCGCGATGCTCGCGGTTCCGCCCTGGCGCGCGGTCCAACGCTACCGCGCCGCCGCCTATCGTCGCGCGGCGATCGCCGAACTGGAGACCATATCGGCTGGGATAGAGCAGAACGATCCCGACGCCGTCGCCCGCATCTCCGCGGTGATGAAGCGCGTCGCCATGGTCGAATACGGCCGCGACAAAATTGCCTCGCTCAGCGGCCCCGCTTGGGCCGATTTCGTTGCACACGAGGCAGGCACGGGCTTCGATCCGGCCACGATACATCGGCTGCTCACCGAGGCCTTCGATGGAAGGACCAAGCCGGATCCGTCTGAACTACGGCTTCTCATCGGGCATGCCGAGCTATGGGTCCGCGCCCACCGCACGCCTACCGTCGCGGAGGCCTGACCATGCTGACCTTCGCCTATCCCTGGCTGGCCCTGATCACCCCCCTGCCGATAGCGGTCTGGCTGCTTCTGCCCGCCCATGCGAGCAATCGATCGAACCTCCGTTGCATCAGGACCGTCCTACCAGGGACCTGCTGCTTCTGGTCGACCTGTCCGGGTCGATGGACACGAAGGACTTCGTCGACGCATCGGGCAAGACCGTCGACCGACTGACGGCGGTCAAGCAGGTGCTCGACGAATTCCTGTCGCGACGCAAAGGCGACCGGGTCGGCGTCGTCGTCTTTGGCGATGCGCCATTCGTCCTCGTGCCGTTTACGACCGATCTCGAACTGAGCCGCGCGTTGCTGCGCGACACCGTCGTCGGAATGGCCGGTCCGCGCACGGCCTTCGGTGACGCGATCGGCCTCGGCATCGGGCTCTTCGACCGCAGTACCGTCAAGGCGAAGACGATCATTGCGCTGACCGACGGCAACGACACCGCCAGCAAGGTCCCCCCCGTAGAGGCCGCAGGTGTCGCGAGGGACCGGGGCATCGTCATCCATACAGTCGCCGTCGGCGATCCCACGGCGGCCGGTGAAGACAAGCTTGACGAGGGCGCTCTCAAGGAGGTCGCCAGTACGACGAAGGGAGGCTTCTTCCGCGCGCTCGACCGATCCCAACTCGCCGAGATCTACCAGCGGCTCGACGAGATCGAGACCCGCAAGATCGATACGGTGAGTTTTCGCCCGAAGCGCGATATTTATTGGATGCCCTTGGCCGCGGGCCTGAGCCTGTCGCTGCTGCTGCAGGCGCTGCGAATGCTGCGGCGCCGATACCTGCGTGCTGCGCTTCGGATCAACGATCTCGCGATCTCGAAGGGGGCGCCATGATCGAAACCCTTTCCGCATTCCACTTCCAGCGCCCACTTTGGCTGTTCGCCTTCCTTCCGGCGCTTGTCCTGGTGCTGCTTGAATACCGGGCCGCTGATACAGCCGGCCGGTGGCGCCGCATCATCGATCCCGAGTTGCTGAAATATCTTCTGGTCGACAATGGCCCCGTGTCACGCATCACCCCCAATGCCGTGCTCTTGGCGGCCTGGACGCTCGCAACCATCGCCGTCGCCGGTCCGGCCTGGCAGCGCGAACCCTCGCCCTTCGCCGATGCGAAGCCGCCGGTCATCATTGTCCTCAAGGTCACTCCGTCGATGATGACGGAAGATCTCGCCCCGACCAGGCTGGACCGGGCTCGCCAAAAGCTCTCCGACCTGCTGAGCCTCCGCGAGGGGGCAGCAACCGGTCTCATCGCCTATTCCGGCTCGAGCCATCTTGTCCTGCCACCAACCCAGGACAGCACGGTGGTGCTGGATCTCGCCAAGGCCCTGTCGCCCGCGATCATGCCCAAGGAGGGCGACGACCTTGCCAATGCACTCGCCTTGGCGCAGCGGGTACTGGCCGGCAACGGGCATGGCGGCTCGATCCTGGTGATGGCCGACACGGTCGCGAGTGATCAGCTTGCCCGACTGGGCGAGACCGCCGCAGTAGCCGCGACCACCATCCTGTCTCTACTACCGGCCAATCTGGATGCAGCCAGCACCGGAGAGGCAGCCCGCGCGCTTCGCGCGACCGTCGTCGCGACCACGCCGGATCAGGTGGACATCACCGCGATTGAGCGCAGGCTCGATCGCGTCGGGCGCACCGCCGACGTCGCTGGCGAAGGACAGCATTGGCAGGAGGCAGGATACTGGCTGACGCCCCTCTTTGCCCTGCTCGCGCTGCTCTGGTTCCGCCGTGGATGGGTGCTGACATGACCCGGCCGATCGTCAAAATGTGTGCCCCCTATGCGCTCATCGCGGCCGTCGCCGTCCTCCTGCTAGCGCTCCTCGCCCAACGCATCGGCTGGCCCAACCTGTTCCTGACTCCGGACCAGCGCGGCCGCATCCTGCTCGATAATGGCCGACCTGCCGACGCAGCCAATGCCTTTCGCAATCCGATCTGGCGGGGCGTTGCCCTCTTCCGCGCGGGAGATTTCAAGAGTGCAGCGCAGGCCTTTGCCGCGGTCGACAGCGCCGAGAGCGCCTATGACCAGGGCAATGCCCTCATCATGCTCGGCCAGTACGATGACGCCATGCAGCGCTACGACCGGGCGCTGACCTTTCGGCCCGGCTGGCCGGAGGCCGTTACCAACCGCGAGATCGCCCGCATCCGCGGCGAGCGCAAGAAGGCGGAAGGCGGGGTCAATGACAACACCGAGTCCAAGCCCGATGAAATCGTCTTCGACAAGACGAAGAAGGGCGGCGAGGACACGACAATCGAGGACCCCGCCCAGGCGATGTCCGATGAGGCCGTGCGCTCGCTCTGGCTCAAAAGGGTTCAGACCCGGCCCGCGGATTTCCTGCGCGTGAAGTTCTCCTACCAGCTTCAATCGCCCGCCTCAGGGACGCAGCCATGATGCGCCATGTGGCGGCTGTCGTCGTTGCGCTCGCGATGGCTATGGCCCCGGCACTGGCGCAAGCCCCCGCTGCGACGCCGCTGGTTCGGACGACGATCGCACCCTCGGAAGGTATCGTGATCGGCCAGCCGGTGCAGCTGCATGTCGAGGTGCTGTTTCCCAGCGAGATGCCACGGCCGCCGCTGGTCAAACTCGCGGAGGCTCCAGGAGCCCAGACCCTGCGTTTCGAAACTCAGGCGATCACGATTCGGGATCGCATCGGCGATCAGGATTATGTCGGTCAGAGATTCGAGTTCGTGATTTTCCCAAGGCGCGGCGGCGATATCCAGGTGCCGGCAGCCGATGTCACCCTTCTCGACCGAGCCGGCGATCCCGTCGGATCGGCCAAGGGACAACAGATACATTTCTCGGTCACCGTTCCACCGGGTATCGACCCTTCCGGTCCGGTTCTTGCCGCATCCGACGTCCGCGTCAGCGAGACCTGGTCTCCCGATCCGGTGTCGTCTTCCTTCACGGCCGGGAGTGCGATCACTCGCGCAATCCAGCGCAAGGCCACGGGCGTGCCGGCGCTCGGCATGGTCGATTTTCGCTTTACCGCGCCCGAGGGCGTGCGTGTCTATGTCGATCCGCCGGTCGTCGACGACAAGGTCGATCGCGGCTCCGTCGAGGGCTCTCGAACCGACAAGGCCACCTATGTCTTCGAGAAGCCTGGCAGCTATGTTCTGCCGGGTCTCTCGCAGCCCTGGTGGGATACCGACGGCAGGCAAGCCCGGACGGAGACGGTGGCCGGGGTCACGTTGAAAGTCGCCGCGACGGCGGCCGCCCCGGCACAGCAGCCGCCCTGGCGCAACGCCATTGCGAACTGGCGCAAATTCGTCATTCCGGTGCTCGGCGCCGCGCTGGTCCTGCTCGCATGCGCCATGCTCTGGCCCTGGCTGAGCTCCCGATGGCGCAGGCGCGAGCAGAGACATCTCGCCTCGGAGACCTTTGCCCGAAAAACTCTGCGCCGGATTGCCAGCACCGGGGATGCTCCGGCGAGCTATCGTGCGCTCGCGACATGGCTGGAGCGATTGCCCCCAGACGGCAAGGACGCCGCGCGACGGGACAGCCGCTTGCAATCGTTGATCAAGCAGCTCGAGCACGCCCTGTTCGGAACGGGCGGCAGTTGGTCAAAACAGAACGGAGCGGAGTTGGCAGAACTGGTCGCACACTTCCCTACGCTCAAGAAGGGCGGCCTCGTCCACGTCTCGCCACCCCTCCCTCCGCTCAATCCGCCCCCTCCGTCGCGGCGCCCTGCGTCTCAGGAGAGTGCATGACTGCGCAATGTAGTGCCGATCATGCCAGCGCCCAGCGTCTCATCGGAAATATCTCGCGGCGGCTGGGCTCCACGCAACCGCACGACAATTCGCCCCGACGGTTCGGAGCCATCGCTCCCATGTGAAATTTCCATGCGATTTCAAAGCGAAGACTGACATGCAGCATCCCCTCAAGGCCCGGTTCCAGCACACGGTCGCCCTCATTGCGACGGTGACCCTCCTTCTCCCGCCGCCCACCATCGCCCTGGCCCAAACCCCGCGAACGGCAGCCGCCTCGACAACCGCGCCGCAGGCAAGCCCGACCCAGTCCTGGCCGCGCACCGTCGCGGATGCCGCGGAGGACATCACCATCTATCAACCGCAGATCGAGAGCTGGCGGGGAGATATCCTCGAAGCCCGCTCGGCCGTGTCGATCCAGCGTCCCGGCAGCCAGGCGCCGACGCTGGGCGTGATCTGGATGAAGGCGAGAACCTCGGTCGACAAGGAAAGCGATCTCGTCTCGCTGGATGGCATCGAGCTCACCAGGGCGAATTTTCCCTCGGACACCGCCAATTCCAACGCCTATCTGACGACGTTGCGCGAGCATGTCCCCGGTGGCCTGCGCACGATCTCGCTATCTCGCCTGCAGGCCAGTCTTGCCGTCTCCGAGGCCGAGACCGACCAGACGCAGGCTGTGCGCAACGAGCCCCCCAAAATCGTCTACAGCGAAACACCGGCCCTGCTCGTCCTGATCGACGGCAAGCCCCAGCTACGCCAGGTTGCCGGCAGCAAGCTGCTGCGCGTGATCAACACACCCGCCCTGATCCTGTTCGACGAGGCTGCCGGCGTCTACTACCTGCGCGCGCTGAAGACGTGGTGGAATGGCAAGGCGCCTGAAGGTCCCTGGGCCGTGGCGCCACAGCCTCCGGCCAGTCTGGCCGGCGCGTTGAAGGCAGYCGGGACCCAGGTCAATCTGATGGACACGCCGCCAGTGGACATCGAGGCAGCAGTTGCAGGCCGGGCGATCCCGACCCTGCATGTCAGCCTCGGACCGGCGGAGCTGATCCAGACGGCGGGTCATCCGGAATATCTGCCGATTCCGGATACGCAGCTGCTCTATATCAAGAACACCAGCAGCCATGTCGTCATCGACGTCGCCAGCCAGGAGAACTATGTCCTGATCTCCGGGCGCTGGTTCAGCTCCAAATCGCTTTCCAACGGCCCTTGGAGCTTCGTTGCGGGCGACAAGCTGCCAGCGGATTTCGTCAAGATCCACGACAGCCACCCGAAGGGCGCCGTGCTGGCCTCGGTGAGCGGCACGGTCCAGGCCCAGGACTTCGGTAACGGGGCCGTCTCAGTCAACTGGATTTTGGCGCAGATCATCGTTCGGCCGCTCTGATCGCGCGGTCGCGTGGCGATCCACATTGGCCGACACCGTCCAGCCTGGCTGGCTACGCGGCCTCGCCCTGAGATCTCCCC
>NZ_JBFTZN010000316.1:0-6523 GCF_056406775.1 Allobosea sp. P1_A7 | reverse complement strand
GTCCCCACACCAGCTCTCGATCCTGCGCAGGCGTTCCGGCGCGGCAACAGGGTCCAATATCAATTCGACCTGATGGATGAAGCCTGGCATCACGCTCTCCCTACGACCGGCACCTCTTCGAGCCGCGTCGTATAACGCGGCGAACGCATATCGAATTTCGTGACCCACGCCTTCTGCTGGCGAGCGATACCGGCCGCCGCGGGAAACACAGCGCCACGACCGAGCTTCTTGTTGCACGCGTCCAAGGCTTCCATCAGGCGGCCACTCTTCTCGCGATCGAGCGCGCCGATCAGGGCTCGCGGCGACATCTCCAATGCCACCAGGTCAACCGTCATCAACCCCGCCTTGGCGTAGCGGTAACCCGGCTTCCAGATCTGCCGAGCTCCCCACTTGGCGGCGCGGACCAGGACGAGGGTGTSATTGCTCGCCTCGGGGAAGTCGACCGTGGTCGAGACCGAACGGGACGGGCCGTTGTCGAACGGAGAGGTGTGGAAGAATACCGTGACGTGATCCGTCGCCAATCCATGATGCCGGAGCTTCTCGCCGAGACGGGTGGCATGGGCAGCAATGGCTTCCTGCATCACCTCGAGGCTTTCGACCCGGCCGGAGAACGATCTCGTAACCGCGCAGCCCTTTCGAGTGGGAGCGACGCTCTCCAGATTGATGCAGGGCTGGCCCCGGAGTTCCTCGATGATCCGTTCGCCGACGACAGTCAGCGTCTGGCGAGCGAGCTTGGGATCGAGAGCAGCGACATCGGCGGCCGTCTTGCAGCCAAAGGCACCAAGCTTCGTCTGGCTGGCACGGCCAATACCCCAGATGTCCTCCAGCGCCATCAGCGGCAGCCAATCCCGGAGCGCCTCATCGTTCGTCAGGTCGCAGACGCCGCCGAGTTGGGGCGTGGTTTTCGCGATCTTGTTTGCGAGCTTTGCAATGGTCTTCGTCGGCCCGATGCCGACGCAGGTGGGGACGCCGGTCCATTTCGATACCGTGGATCGCAGGTCGCGGCCGAGTTCCTCGCGATGCTCAGGCGCAACTGGGGTCAGGTCGAGGAAGCTCTCGTCGATCGAATAAATCTCGATGTCCGGGGAGAACCGTTCATAGATGGTGTTCATCCGGCGGCTCATATCGCCATACAGCGAGTAGTTCGACGAGAAGACGACGACGCCCTCGCGCTTGCACAGCTCGCGGATCTGGAACATCGGCGCGCCCATCTTGATCCCCAGCGCCTTCGCCTCGGCCGTCCTGGCGACCGCGCAGCCGTCGTTGTTCGACAGCACAATCACCGGCCGGCGGCGAAGTTTCGGATCGAACACACGTTCGCAGGAGCAGTAGAAGCTGTTGCCGTCTATCAGGGCGAACGACTGCGTCATCGCCGGAAGCGCCGCACCGCATTGGTGACCACGCCGAAGATGTCGATTTCTGCGTCTGGGCCGGGATCGTAGTCGGGGTAGCGCCGGTTGCCGAATGCCAAACTTGAGCGGCCGCCCGCGATCCTGAAAACCTTGACGCTCCGCTCGCCGTTGACGTCCACCACGACGGCGTCACCGTCACGCGGGACCAGGCTGCGATCAACTGTGATCAGGCTGCCGTCGAAGATCCCAACGTCGATCGCGCTGTCACCAGCGACGGTCATTATGTAGGTCGCAGGGGCGTTCTTGATCAGCGCTCGCGAAAGGTCGATCGGCGTGTCGAGGTAGTCGTCGGCTGGCGAAGGAAAGCCCGCGCGCACGGCCTTCAGGTAGACCGGCAGAAAGATGGGCGGTCCGAGGAYAGCGGGGGACATGTGCATCGAAATGCGCTCCGTTCATTAGAACGGAACAAGAACATCAAGAATGCGGCCTGTGTCAATGAGGTGAGTTTGTAAAGCCGTAGCCACGTCCATGGTCCCAATGCCGCGATCCGTGCCAACCCTTGTGACCCTTGTATCCGTGGCCCCCCTTTTGATTTGCTCAACGTGGTCAGGCGTCCCTAGGGTCGTCAGACCTGCTAAGGGGCGGCTTGTGAAATCGATGGCATCACGGAGCAGAAACTCAGCATGGCCGCTGCAACGAAGACTAACTTTCGCATCGGTTCCTCCTCATGACCAAGCAGCGGGCTTTGGAAAGCACCAACACACCCGCTGCATGGCAGCGCCAGGCGTCAGTCGCAGATGCGCATCCGGCGCTCGACAAGCTCGCCGTAGCGATTGACCCGACGCTTTATGACGATGCGGCAATCGTCATCGTCGTCGTCGAGAACAGCGGGACCTCGGAGCCACGCCGTTCCCCAGCAGGGCGGTAGCCACGGGGCTCGTGATAGCGCGGACCATCATAGCCCGGCCGGTCGATACCGAACTCGAGCTGGACCTGCGCTTGCGCCGGAGCGCTGAAGGCGGCGGTAGCCGCCACAGCAGCGGCGATCAGGATTGCCCGTAACATGGCGTTGTCTCCTTGGTTGATCAGGGTGAACCCGATCGAAAGGAGCCCACCCTGTCAGGGTGGGCTCCCGTTGATCACTCGATGATCTGCACGATCTTGCGAGTCTTCGGCTCGACCAGGACGGTCTGGCCGTTAATCACGGTGTAGCGATATTCGGTCTTGCCATAGCGAGCCGGAACCTCTCGATAGGTCACCGTGTCGGGTAACGTGGCGCCGACGATAACCTTTTCGCGGTATGCCACCGACGGCACCTTCTGCTCCGTGACATAGGTGCGGAATTCGGTACGCTGGTCGGCCGCAATGCCGCCCACAATAGCGCCCGCCGCAGCGCCGCCGACGGCACCCACGGCTGCTCCCACAGGTCCGCCGACGATCGCGCCGCCGACAGCCCCTGTGGCCGCGCCACTCGCGGCTCCACCGGCTGCGCCCGAGTTCGACTGTGCAAAAGCAGTCGCAGGAACGACGGCGAGCGCGGCGACCAAAACAAGATTCTTGATCATGGTTCTTCTCCCTTGATGGCCCCCGCCGCAAATCTAAACGGCTGGCTTGATCGCTTGTTCCATGAATAACCGTTCATAATCAGGGAACTAGCGTGTAGCTGGGTATGTAGACTTGCTTAGGGTTGCGCCGCCGCCGCGTTGCTTCTCGTTGTGCGAGCGGATACTGGGCCTGCGGAACCTTAGTTCGGCTGCGACTTGTAGGCCGTGAAGTTCTTGTCGCGGCTGTTCACCGCCTTGAACTTGCTGCCGTCAATCGCAACCAGGGCGCTCCCGAACAGACCGATCTGACGGCACAGCACCACGAACTGCGCGCAAGCGGCCTGGATGGCCGGGCCATTGTCCTTCCGGAAGTCGGCGATCGTCTTGTGGTCAGGCGCCAGTCGGCCGGTCAGCCACATCAGCTCGACATTGCGCTGAGCCTCGCGCTCCAAGCGGCGGCTGGACTGGACCTTGTTCAGGTAGCCGTAGATGTAGAGCTTCAGCAGCGTCGCCGGGTGGTAGGCTGGCCGCCCCGTCGCCGCCGGTGTCACGCCCTCGAAGTCCAGCGCCCTCAGGTCCAGTTCATCGACGAAGACGTCGACCACCCGCACCGGGTTCTCATCGGCCACATAGTCGTCAAGACAATCAGGAAGCAGCGTCGGCTGGCGCCGGTCAGAACCTTGGACGAAGCGGCTCAAATCCCACCTCCCGACTGCAACGTCAGGAGTCTAACTCAACAGCGCGTTTTCACACAGCCTCGACCCATTTGAGACGTTTGCGGCAGAGCGCCAGACGGGGGAATTGGCTCGTTGCTGATCCTCGCGGCGTCCGCTTTCAGGCATCCTGATTGGGGCGCTCGCCCACAAACCCTATATGCCGGATACGATCGTCAAGATGCTTCCAGCGCGATCGCACGCGCGCACGAACCCGAACCATTTCGTTCATCCTGCGTTCCCATTCGGACGGCTCTTATCGCCAGGAGCATACAGGGAGCATCCCAATGCGTCGGTTTTTACTCGCTACTATTCTCTTTGGTGCGGCAGCCACGATGGCCACCGCCGCGCCACAAACGTTGCCCGCGTCCGGAGCACTGGACAAGCTGCCCGCGGAATACACTCGCCATAACCGCGATCATCGGATGGCAGAGATTGAGTACCACCAACAACGGCATCGCTATTACCGGCGCGATTACGACAATGGCTATGGGTACGGTCGGCGGCATGGTGGCCCACCGCCGTGGGCACCCGCTCACGGCTACCGGCGCCATTACTCCGAGCGGTGGTAAAGAATAAAGAGGATGGGCGCCGGGCGGGCTTCCAGCCTTGCCAGGTGTTCAACCCGCCGCGGATCGAGCACGCTACGCCACCCCGGCACAATCATCTGCGGACACGAACGTATTTTGCCGCGGCGGGGACGTGGTCCGCTTTCCTGGCCTTCCAACTCCACACGCATCGAGTTGCTTGCGTAGTGCCCTCGCCGGATCTTCCGTCGGCGTGCCGCTTTCTGCCTTCTAACGGACCGGCTCCAGGAACGGCGTATCCGGCTCGCTGACGTAGAAGATCACCAATTCCAAGGTCTCGCTGCCCCGATTGTAGCCGGTCATCTTGACGTTCGGCGGCTCAACCAGCGACTCGCCGGACTTCACCGTCACTGCCGTGCGCCCTTGCATTTCCAGTGTGAAGGCGCCTTCGATGACATGGACCGTTACCGGGAAACGGTGCTTAAAGGTGTCCTGTCTCCCGGCTTGATCATGGCGGTCATCACCCTGATTTCCTGCTGAGAACCGGTCGGCATTCCCGAAACCACGGTCTTGAGCACGAGTTCGGGGCGCGACAACCGCTCTGTCTGGGCAGCTACCGGCAGTGAGGCGAGGACACACGCCGCAATCGGCAGGCAACGCATGGTCGTCTCCATGGACGGTTGCAGTTGAATAAGAGGCTGAGTGGGGCCCGCTGCTCCGGGGGATGGAGCCGCAACTGGGACATTTTAGTGCCTCAACAACTGTTGGCCCAGGAGGCGAGTTTTCGCGAAGATGCTGCTTGCGCTGCGACGTTGCCCTTCGAGTTCAATCAAAACCTTCGACTTCATCGGCTWCGTCATCAGACAACAGTTTCGTGAGCAGGACATAGCGATTCAGGGAGGCCATGCTGATATCGCGCAGGCATCTCTCCTTAAGTTTGAAAGCTTCTGCTCGGACGACTGCGCGCAGTTCTGGTGAATGGATATGGAACTGTTCGCTTTCCCCCAGCATGCGGTGAAGTGTGCGGTCCCATGGGATGCATGTTTTGGACTGAAATGTTTTCGGCGCAACAGCGTCGACGGCCACTGCGTTTATACACGATGTGAAGAGTGCGCCCGCAACCATCGCGATACGAATTCGCATGAGACGCTACCTCACAAGGTGATCTGGCTTTGCTTGTATGCAAGGCCGTAGATCTGGATCAATCGCAAGATGTTTATTGGCAGCAATATCATGTGAAGTATGTAAATTGGAGGTAAACTATTTATTATGCCGTATAAAATAAACATAGAGTTTGCTATTATTGCTGAAATTCTCATTTTTCTTATGTTTGTGCTGTAGAAAGCAAAGATTGTTGCGAAAGCAGCAACGTATCCTGTTGCGCTTATGTCTTGAATTGCGGAATCAATATTTAAGATACCTACCATTGGCATGCAACCGCACTGCTGGAGCAATGACACTTCATGATCCGCAAAGTGTCACGGTTTGGAGGTGCTGAACGCTAAATTCGTGTTGCGCTGCAATTTTCGTTGCGAAATCTGTATCGACACTGCGTATTGTGTTTCGTGTGYTGAGATAAAGGTTGCAGAGCGAGGGATGTAGATGGCCACGCCGGCAATTGATATCGAACGCTTGGCGATGTTCGACCTCGTCAGGGCGAGAGATCCGGGTGACATCAGCGGGAAGACACAGGTCATGGAACGCGGCGTTCAGTCCAGCCGCGTCTTCACGTATCAACTGCGGGATCGCACGTTATGGCGAACGCGGTTCAACCGGCCAATTTTCACGTTGGCGACGCGCTGCTCGGGTTCAATCCTGGCAAGCTACGCTGACAGCAGCTTCGCAACGGACGTTTCTGTCGATGGCGACGATGGCGAGCTCTATTGTTTCACGTCGATACTAAGCGGCCATACGACCTTGGGGCAAACGGGGCACAGGACGATGGTCGGCCACGGTTGCGGCCTCGCCTGGAGGCCTGGGCCGGGGACGACGCTGTCCGTGAGCGACAGCAACGCGCGAACAAACGTCTTCTTCAAAGTGAGCGAGATGGAAGGCGCACTCRAACACATGCTCGACGAGCATCTACGCCAGCCGCTTCGTTTCGAACCAACGCTTGACTGGAACACTGGGCTCGCGGCGAGCCTCAAGTGTCAGCTCGACTTCGTCATAGAGGAGTTTCAGCGAGCGGATGGCATCTTCGCGAATGCTGTTGGGCTCGCATCCCTAACCGATTTGCTCATCTCGCTCGCGCTCCGTGGCGCGCCGCATAATCACAGTGGGCGGCTTGCGATTACCACTACGAGCGCAGTCCCGGCATATATCCGGCGAGCGGAAGAATTTATGCGTGCCCATGGCGCAGAGCCGATCCGCATGGAGCATGTTGCGGC
>NZ_JBFTZN010000315.1:0-6565 GCF_056406775.1 Allobosea sp. P1_A7 | reverse complement strand
GACCTGCACCATCCCCATCCATCCTTCACCGACGGCACATATGACGGGCGCTATCTCTTCGCCAACGACAAGGCGAACACTCGCGTCTGCYGCATCCGCCTCGATGTGATGAAGTGCGACAAGATCATCCAGCTGCCGAACCAGTACACGGTGCACGGCCTGCGCGTGCAGAAGTATCCCAGGACCGGTTATGTGTTCTGCAATGGCGAGGATCGCGTGCCCGTGCCGAATGACGGGAGGGATTTGAACGATACGAAGAAATACATGTCGATCTTCAGCGCGGTCGACGGTGATACCATGAAGGTCGCCTGGCAACTCAGGGTCGACGGCAACCTAGACAATGTCGACTGCGACTATCAAGGCAAGTATGCCTGGGCGACCTGCTACAACTCGGAAGAGGGCGTGACGCTCGCCGAGATGATGGCCAAGGAACAGGACTGGGTCGTCGTCTTCAACCTCAAACGGATCGAGGAGGCGGTGAAAAAGGGCGAGTTCGAGACCATCGGTGGCGTTCCCGTGCTCGACGGCCGCTCCGGCTCGAAGTTCACCCGTTACATTCCCGTCCCAAACAGCCCACACGGCATCAACACCGCCCCGGACGGCATCCACTTCGTCGCCAACGGCAAGCTCTCGCCGACCGTGACCGTTTTCGACGCCCGCAAACTCGACGATCTCTTTGATGACAAGATCAAGCCACGCGATGTGGTGGTGGCCGAGCCGGAACTGGGACTGGGGCCGTTGCACACCGCCTATGACGGCAAGGGCAACGCTTTCACCACGCTGTTCCTCGACAGCCAGGTGGTGAAGTGGAACATCGACCTCGCCAAGCGGGCCTTCAAGGGCGAGAAGGTCAACGCGGTTATCCAGAAGCTCGATGTGCACTACCAGCCGGGCCACAACCACACCTCCATGGGTCAGACCAAGGAAGCTGATGGCAAGTGGCTGATCTCCCTAAATAAATTCTCAAAAGACCGTTTCTTGAACGTTGGTCCGCTCAAGCCCGAAAATGATCAGCTGATCGACATCTCGGGAGAGCGGATGGTGCTCGTGCACGATGGTCCGAGCTTCGCCGAGCCGCATGATGCGACATTGGTCCACAGGTCAAAGATCAACCCGCTGCAAATCTGGAAGCGCGACGACCCATTCTTCGCGCCTGCGGTTCAGCAGGCAAAGGCTGACGGCGTCACGCTTGAGCAGGATTCCAAAATCATCCGCGACGGCAACAAGGTGCGCGTCTACATGATCTCCGCCGCCCCAGCGTTCGGGCTGGAGGAGTTCACGGTCAAACAGGGGGATGAGGTCACTGTCTTCGTCACCAATATTGACGAGGTTGAGGACCTGACCCACGGCTTCTGCATCACCAACTACGGCGTGAACATGGAGGTCGCTCCGCAGGCCACCGCCTCGGTGACCTTCGTGGCCTCAAAGCCTGGCGTCTACTGGTACTACTGCTCCTGGTTCTGCCATGCGATGCACATGGAGATGAARGGCCGCATGCTCGTTGAGCCGCAAGGCGCCTGACCGAATGCGAGTGTATCGCACAGTGTTGTCCCTCGGGCTGGCGGCGCTTTTTGCCGCCAGCCTCGGTATGCCAGCGTCAGCTGAGCAGAGAACCATTGAACTAGGACGCGGCGACCTGCAGGCCGACATCGACAAARCTGCTGACGGCGACGTGCTCATCCTGGCCGCTGGCGATCACGCCGGGCCAATCAGGCTCTCACGCAAACTGACGATTGTTGGGGCGACTGGCGCAACCTTGAACGGATCAGGGAAGGGGAGCGTCGTCACCATTTCCGCGCCTGACGTCGTCATTCGCGGCTTGACGATCCGTGGATCGGGGAGGGATCCGGAGAAAATGGATGCCGGCGTCTTCGTCGAGAAGACGGCAACAAGGGCCTTGGTTGAAGGCAACAAGATCGAGGGAAACCTCTATGGCATCTACCTGCACGGAGCCGAAGATTCCGTCGCCACGAAAAATGAGATCACCGGCATCGAAGAGGGCCGTGTGAACGAGGCCGGGAACGGCATCTCGGTATGGAATGCGCCCGGTGCCAAGGTAATCGACAATGAGATCCGCTATGGGCGAGACGGAATTTTCGTCATCACCAGCAAGAATAATGTCTTTAGCGGAAATCGCTTGCGTGATCTGAGATTCGCTATTCATTACATGTATACGAACGACAGCGAGATCTCGAATAACGTATCGACCGACAATACGGTTGGATACGCAATTATGTTCTCAAGCCGCCTTACGGTTACCGGAAATATTTCAATCGGCGATCGCGATCATGGCTTTATGTTCAATTACGCGAACAACTCGAAAATCCTCAACAACACAGTGCTGGGTCGAATTCAATCGGCAGATCGCTGGACCACCACTGGCATGCGCACCAAGGAAACACGGGAACACGGCCTGCCAGCGGCAGGAGAGCCGGAACCCGATCTGAGTTCAGGCGCGCGTCCCGCCCCGACCAAATGCGTATTCATCTACAACGCCAACCAGAACCGCTTTCGCGAGAACTGGTTTGAAGGTTGCGAGATCGGAATTCACTTTACGGCGGGGTCGGAGCGCAACGAGATCGTAGGCAATGCCTTCATCAAAAACCGGAATCAGGTGAAGTATGTGGGCACCCGCTATCTGGACTGGTCAAAGGATGGACGAGGTAATTTCTGGAGCGACAATCCGGCTTTTGATCTGAACGGAGACGGTATTGGCGATAGCGCCTACCGGCCGAATGATCTCATCGACAAAGTTCTGTGGACCGCGCCCCTGGCTAAGCTTTTGGTCAATTCTCCTGCTGTGCAGGTCATTCGTTGGGCGCAGGCTCAGTTCCCGGCGCTGCTGCCGGGCGGCGTGATTGATAGCCGGCCGCTCATGGCCCCGCCACCGCTGCCCAAACTCGCGCAAGGACGCCGCCCGTGACGGCCACTGTAGAAGTTCGCAACTTGGTCAAGCGTTTCGGCGCCCTTGAGGCCGTTCGGGACGTCTCCTTTCAATTGCCGGAAGGAGAAACGGTCGCTCTCGTTGGCCACAATGGCGCGGGAAAGACGACAGTGATGAAGTTGATGCTGGGCCTCATCCGCCCCACGGAAGGCTGCGTTAGGGTGCTGGGGGAGGATCCCGCCGCGGGGGAGTTCGCCGCACGCCGGCGCCTCGGTTATTTGCCCGAAAGTGTCTCCTTCAATACGGGCCTCACCGGACGCGAGACCATTGCGTTCTACGCAAGACTGAAGCGTGAACCGATACGCAACGCGCTTTCGCTCCTTGATCGGGTGGGTCTCACGCATGCAGCCGACCGCCGCGTCGGCACCTATTCCAAGGGCATGCGACAACGCCTCGGCCTGGCTCAGGCTTTGCTCGGATCCCCGCGGGTGCTTTTGCTCGACGAGCCGACAACCGGGCTCGACCCAGCTCTACGGCAGAGTTTCTACGAGATTGTGCAGGAGTTACGCAGCGGCGGCGCAACCGTGCTTTTGTCTTCCCATGCCCTGACCGAACTCGAAGAGCGCGTGGGTCGCGTGATCATTATGAACCATGGCGTGAAAGTCGCCGACGGAACCATGGACGAACTCCGGCTRATCGCCCGGCTGCCCACGCGGATTAGGATGAAAGTCACCGAAAGTGGTCTTTCCCGTCTCCACGACTGGCTGGAACCTGTCAGCGATTGGCGGCGGATCAACGGCCACATTGTCGAGGTTGATGCGGCGCCGCAGGAGAAAATCGAAATCCTTCGCCGCGCGACCAGTGCCAATGCGCCTGTCGAGGATCTCGACGTGATACCGCCGACGCTCGACGAGCTGTACGCCCATTTCCTCCGGTCGCAGGAGCGCGCATCATGAAGAACATCGTGATCGTGGCCTTCAAGGAAATCCAGGAGGGTTTCAGGAATCGCTGGGTCCTCGCGACGACGCTGTTGCTCGCCGCGCTTGCCCTTTCACTCACGTTCCTCGGGAGTGCGCCAACCGGCAACGTCGGAGTGCGTGCACTCGACGTGGTAATCGTGAGCTTGTCGAGCCTAACGATTTTTCTGCTGCCATTGATCGCCCTGCTGATCTCCCACGACGCGATTGTTGGTGAGATGGAGCGAGGCACGATGCTGTTGCTGCTGAGCTACCCGATTGCTCGCTGGCAGGTATTGCTTGGCAAGTTTGCGGGCCACCTGGCTATCCTGGCCTTCGCCACGCTCCTCGGTTACGGGGCTGCAGCAGGTGCCCTGGTCGCGACGGGCGCCGTCATTGATGCGGAAAGCTGGATTGCCTTCTGTTCCATGATTGGCTCCTCCATCCTGCTCGGGGCCATCTTCATAGCCGTTGGCTATCTCGTCAGCGCACTGGTCGGAAACCGCGGCACCGCTGCGGGTATCTCCGTCGGCATCTGGCTTCTGTTCGTGTTGATCTACGATATGGCGTTGCTGGGTCTGCTCGTCGTGGATCAGGGCCAGATCGTCTCCGGCAGCATCCTCAACGCGCTGTTGCTGCTCAACCCAGCCGATATCTATCGGCTGTTCAATCTCACAGGCTTCGCGAATGTCAGCTCTTTCTCGGGAATGGCTGGCGTTGCGCAAGGTGCAACCCTGAGCCTTCCAGTCCTCTTAGCCGCCCTCATTGCCTGGGCGTTCGTTCCCCTGATGCTGGCGGCCGTTGCTTTTTCGAGGAGAGAACTATGAGGCTCCTTGTTATTTCCAGCGCTCTGCTCGGGGCGCTGGCCCTGGGCGGTTGCAATGACAAGAAATCTGCGGAAGCGCCGCCCCCGCCCCAGCAGCTTACGACCGCTGCTATTGGCCACTATTGCGGCATGAACGTTCTGGAGCACCCAGGTCCAAAAGGCCAGATCCTACTTGCCAGTCGCAAGGAACCCGTCTGGTTCTCGTCAGCGCGTGATGCGGTTTCCTTCACCATGCTTCCCGAAGAGCCTAAAGATATCCGGGCGATCTATGTGTCGGATATGGGAAAGGCAGCGACTTGGGAGGAACCTGGCGCGACCAATTGGGTCGATGCCCGACAGGCGGTCTTTGTCATCGGCAGCCGCATGAAGGGCGGCATGGGAGCGGCCGAGGTCGTCCCGTTCTCGGACCGCAGCGCTGCCGAGAAATTCGCCTCTGACAACGGCGGGCGCATCGTATCATTCGCGGAGGTTCCCAAGGACTACGTCCTCGGAGCGGAAGAGGACGCAGCGCCGCCGCCACCACCCCGAGGGATGTCTGGCCATGGGGCTGCAACAGCTCCCAAAAGCGGTCACATGCATTAGGGAGACCGCCATGAACGTTACGACCACGCGCCGGCGGATGATCGGGATCACGGCAGCCGCTGCCGGTTTGGGCCTGCTACCTTTCGGGGCGAGGGCCGGTTCCGGAGGTCATCTCGTCACTTGGCTCGGCCAGTCGATGGGTGCAGTTTCCTCGCTTCAAATCCACCATCACCACCGCCCGACCGCCGAGCGCCTGATCGAACGGGCCCTTGCTGAGGTGACGCGTCTTGAACGCATCTTCAGCCTGTATCGCGCCGATTCGACACTGGCGCTTCTGAACCGCCAGGGCATCCTGATCGCCCCGCCGGCCGAACTAGTTTCACTGCTGAACCATTGCAGCGGGGTCTGGAAGACGACCGAGGGAGCGTTCGATCCAACCGTCCAGCCACTCTGGTCACTCTATCGCGACCATTTCAGTCGCCCTGATGCGCCACCCGAGGGCCCGACAGATAGTGCCATTGAGGAGGCACTCGGCAAGGTCGGCTTCCAATATGTAACTTATGATGGTGATCGCGTCGTTTTTGCCCGCCGGGGCATGGCCCTGACCCTTAATGGGATCGCTCAGGGTTACATCACTGATCGTGTCGTCGATATACTTCGCTCGGGCGGCATCGATCATAGCCTGGTCGACATGGGAGAACCGCGCGTGCTGGGCAGCCGAACTGATGGCAATGCCTGGCAGATCGGTCTTACGGACCCAGCTGATCCGCCTCGGATCGCTGAAACAATCGAGGTGACTAACATGGCAGTAGCCACCTCGGGCGGGTACGGGTTTCAGTTCGACCCGGCTGGCCTGTTCCATCATCTGATCGACCCGCGCACGGGTCGGCCTGGGAAGCGGTATCAGAGTGTAACCGTGGTAATGCCAACCGCCACAGAGGCCGACGCCCTGTCGACCGCCTTCAGCTTCATGCATATGCAAGACATCACGCGGTCAGGGGGAGWTATTGGATTTGACCACGTACGTCTGACGACGGTTTCGGGGCAGCGGCAGATCATCCTAAGATGAGTGTCTTCAGCGTGCAGGCAGGATGGTGGCTGCTTCTCCACTACTTCGTATCGGCTGCTGCTGTCGGAAGAGGGTCTACTGTTTCGGTAAGAAGGCTTCTCGCGTTCAATGCCGATTGTTCTGAGGTGCGGATGGTTCGGGCAGCGCGCCGCCGTCGCTCTCCCCCGTCGCGATCCGGTCGTCCTTGTCATCGAGCAGAATGCGTTCGGCCGCTCCGTCGAGATCCTCATACTGGCCGCTCTTGAGGGACCAGAGGAAAGTGGCGAGCGCTGAGGCGCCGAGCAGGAGGGCCAGGGGCACGAGGAAGA
>NZ_JBFTZN010000314.1:0-10048 GCF_056406775.1 Allobosea sp. P1_A7 | reverse complement strand
CATCCTGCATCTCGAGCGGGTTGCGAAGATCAGGCTTGTCCGAGCCGTATTTGCGGATCGACTCGGCATAGGGAATGCGCGGCCAGTTCTTGGTGACCGACTTGCCGCCGCCGAATTCCTCGAAAACGCCGGCGATCACCGGCTCCATGGTGCGGAAGACGTCTTCCTGCGTGACGAAGCTCATCTCGACGTCGAGCTGGTAGAACTCGCCCGGCAGACGGTCGGCGCGCGGATCCTCGTCGCGGAAACAGGGCGCGATCTGGAAATAGCGGTCGAAGCCCGCCATCATCAGCAGCTGCTTGTACTGCTGCGGTGCCTGCGGCAGGGCGTAGAAATGGCCGGGATGCAGCCGGCTCGGCACCAGGAAGTCGCGCGCGCCTTCCGGCGAGGACGCGGTCAGGATCGGCGTCTGGAATTCCGAGAAGCCCGAGGTCTTCATGCGGTTGCGCAGCGAGTCGATGACCTTGCCACGCAGCATGATGTTGTTGTGCAGCTTCTCGCGACGCAGGTCGAGGAAGCGATATTTCAGGCGCGTGTCCTCGGGGTATTCGAGATCGCCGAACACCGGCAGCGGCAGCTCGCCTGAAGGACCCAGCACTTCGAGCGCCGCGGCGAAGACTTCGATCGCACCGGTCGCGAGATTGGCGTTCCCGGTCCCCTCGAGGCGAGCCTTGACCTTGCCGTCGATGCGGATGACCCACTCGGCCCGAATCTTCTCCGCTTCGGCGAAAGCCGGCGAGTCCGGATCGATCACGACCTGGGTCATGCCGTAATGGTCGCGCAGATCGATGAAGAGCACACCGCCATGGTCGCGGATGCGGTGGCACCAGCCCGAAATGCGAACCTGATTGCCGATATCGCTCTCGCGAAGGGCGCCGCAGGTGTGGGAGCGATAGCGATGCAAGGTCACGGGACTCGTCTCTCGGAAATGCGAAGGAGCCGGCGCAAGGCCAGCTGAAACCTTCGGCGTAAGCACACGCAGGCGCGCGGATTGTCAAGAATGGCAGCGATAATCGTGATGCGCGAAGCCGGCATTCCAGCTGTTCGCCGCAAGGAGGCGGCAGAGGCCGTCGCACCATGGTGTGAAGGTTTCAATACGTAGACAAGGCAGATGACCTTGTCCGGGCCCCGAAGGACAGGCCCGTTCTTCTGAAGGTCATGCGGCGCCGGCGAGCAGAAGCATGAAACGCGGACTCGACGGACAACCCGTTCCTCCGCTAAGCCGCTAATCATGAGCCTCATCACCACCACACAGGATCTGGCCGAGGCGTGCGCGCGGCTGGCCCAGCATCCCTTCGTCACGGTCGACACCGAATTCCTGCGGGAGACGACCTATTATCCGAAGCTCTGCCTGATCCAGCTCGCCTCGCCCGACGAGGCGGTGCTTGTCGATCCGCTCGCCCCCGAAATCGACCTCGCGCCCTTCCTGGCGCTGATGGCCGACCAGAACGTCGTCAAGGTGTTCCACGCCGCACGGCAGGACCTCGAGATCATCTGGATCATCGGCAAGATGCTCCCGACCCCGCTATTCGACACGCAGGTCGCCGCAATGGTCTGCGGCTATGGCGACTCCGTCGGTTACGAGCAGCTCGCCAACGACCTCGCCAAGGCGCGGATCGACAAATCCTCGCGCTTCACCGACTGGTCGCGCCGACCGTTGACCGAGGCGCAGCTGACCTATGCCGAGTCCGATGTCACCTATCTGCGTGACATCTATCTCGCCCTATCGGCCGATCTCGCCGCCAGCGGCCGTGAGGGCTGGGTTGCCGAGGAAATGGCGATCCTGAATTCGCCAGGCACCTATGAGGTCAGGCCCGAGAACGCCTGGCAGCGCCTGAAGGGCCGGATTCGCAAGCCCAAGGAAGTCGCGCTGCTGATGGAGATCGCCGCCTGGCGGGAGCGGGAGGCGCAAAGCCGCGACGTGCCGCGCCAGCGGGTGCTGAAGGACGATGCRCTGATGGATATCGTTCAGCGCGGTCCGCGCTCGGTCGAGGCGCTGGCGGAGCTTCGCTCCGTGCCGAACGGCTTCGAGCGCTCGCGGGCCGGCGGATCCCAGGACCCTGCCCCGTCTCGAACGCGAGCGCGGACGCCCGACCAATGGCGCCGTACTCGACCTGCTCAAGGTGTTGCTGAAGGCGACCGCCGATGCCGAACGCGTCGCCCCCAAGATCCTGGCCTCGACCGACGATCTCGAGGCCATCGCCTCGGACGACCTGGCCGATGTACCGGCCCTGCAGGGTTGGCGCCGCGAAGTCTTCGGCAACAAGGCGCTGGCGCTGAAGAACGGGCAGCTGAGCCTGAAGATCTCCCGCGGGCGCGTGACCGTCGCCTGAGCGGCCGATGATCTAACCTTCTGCGCTTGCAGCAGCCTTCCCGAAAGCCGTCCGCGTTTCGGGCCTATGCCTTGCGTCAGAGACGCCCTGTCTCGTCGTCACGAGCGAAGCAATCCCCTCAGGCAGAGGCCGGGATTGCTTCGCCGCCGCGCCCCTCCCATGACAGACGAGGCTAAGGCCAGCGTCTCGTGCTGATGCTCACGCCGCCTTCTTTCGCTCGGCGATGCGCGCCAGATCGGTCAGCAACCGGCGCGTGCCCTTGAGCCGCTGCTCCGCCGTCTCGAAGTCGTCGATGAAGACGACGCGCATGTCGGGACGGACCTTGGCCAGCGTTCCCTGCTTCGCGACATAGCCGACCAGCCCCTCGGGATTGGCGAACTCGTTGTCGCGGAAAGCAACGATGATGCCCTTCGGTCCGGCCTCGACCTTCTCGACATTGGCCCGGCGGCAGAGCGCCTTGATCGCCACGATCTCCAGAAGTTGCTGCACTTCTTCCGGCAGCGGCCCGAAACGGTCGACCAGCTCGGCACCGAAGGATTGGATCTCGCCATCCTCGTCGAGCGTCGAGAGCCGCTTGTAGAGGGTCAGGCGCAGCGTCAGGTCGGTGACATAGTGCTCGGGGATCATCACCGGCGCGCCGATCTGGATACTTGGCGACCATTGGCTTTCGGCAACGATGTCGATGCCGGCCTTGAGCTGCGCCACCGCCTCCTCGAGCATCTGCTGGTAGAGTTCGTAGCCGACCTCCTTGATGTGCCCGGATTGCTCGTCGCCGAGCAGGTTGCCGGCGCCACGGATGTCGAGATCGTGGCTGGCGAGCTGGAACCCCGCACCCAACGTGTCGAGCGATTGCAGAACCTTCAGCCGGCGCTCGGCCTGCTCGGTCAGCTTGCGATTGGCCGGCATGGTGAAGAGCGCGTAGGCGCGGATCTTCGAGCGGCCGACGCGCCCGCGCAGCTGATAGAGCTGGGCGAGGCCGAACATGTCGGCGCGATGCACGATCAGGGTGTTAGCCGTCGGGATATCGAGCCCGGACTCGACGATCGTGGTCGAGAGCAGAACGTCGTACTGGCCCTCGTAGAAGGCCGTCATCACGTCCTCGAGCTGGCCCGCCGCCATCTGGCCATGGGCAATGCCGACCTTGGCCTCGGGTACCTGCTTGTCGAGGAAGTCCTTGACCTCGGCGATGTCCTCGATGCGCGGCACGACATAGAAGCTGCGGCCACCACGATAGCGCTCGCGCAGCAACGCCTCGCGCACGATCAGCGGATCGAAYGGCGTGACGAAAGTCCGCACGGCCAACCGGTCGACCGGCGGGGTCGCAATGATCGAGAGCTCGCGCACACCCGTCATGGCGAGTTGGAGCGTACGCGGTATCGGCGTGGCCGACAGCGTCAGCATATGCACCTCGGCGCGGAACTCCTTCAGCCGCTCCTTGTGGTTGACGCCAAAATGCTGCTCCTCGTCGACGATGACGAGGCCGAGATCCTTGAACTCGACGCCCTTGCCGAGCAGGGCATGGGTACCGACGACGATGTCCATGGTGCCGTCGGCGATGCCCTGCTTGACCGCCTTGAGATCCTGAGCCGAGACGAAGCGCGAGGCCTGGCCGACCTTCACCGGCAACCCCGCAAAGCGCTCGGCGAAATTCCGGTAATGCTGGCGGGCGAGCAATGTCGTCGGCACCACGACCGCGACCTGCTTGCCGGCCAGCGCCGTCGTGAAGGCGGCACGCAGCGCCACCTCGGTCTTGCCGAAGCCGACATCGCCGCAGACCAGGCGGTCCATCGGCCGACCGGCCGCGAGATCGTCCAGTACCGCATCGATCGTGTTCTGCTGGTCTTCCGTTTCCTCGAACGGGAAGCGAGCCCGGAATTCATCATAGAGCCCGTCCGGCGGAACGAGGCGCGGCGCCTCCTTCAGCGCGCGGGCGGCAGCGATCTGGATCAGCTTGCCCGCCATCTCGCGGATGCGCTGCTTCAGCTTGGCCTTGCGCGCCTGCCAGCCACCGCCGCCAAGCCGGTCAAGAGGAACCTCGGTGTCCTCCGAGCCATAGCGCGAGAGCAGCTCGATATTCTCGACCGGCAGGAACAGCTTGGCATCGCCCGCATAGTGGATTTCGAGACAATCATGCGGCGCTCCGGCCGCCGTGATGCTCTGCAATCCAATGAAGCGGCCAATGCCGTGATCGACATGGACGACAAGGTCGCCGGGCGCGAGCGATGACAGCTCGGCGATGAAATCCTGCGGCCGGCGCGTCTTGCGGCGCGGGCGCACGAGGCGGTCGCCCAGGATGTCCTGCTCGCCGATGACCGCAAGCTTGCCGGCCTCGAAGCCGGTCTCGAAGCCCCAGACCGCGAGTGCCGTGATGCCGGGCTTCAGATCGAAGGCCGCGCGCAGGGACCCCGTGGTCTGTACGGTCTTGAGGCCATGATCGGCCAGCACATGGGCCAGGCGTTCGCGGGAGCCCTCCGACCATGCCGCAAGGATGACGCGCCGGCCATCGGCCTGCAGCGCTTTCACATGGGCGACCGCCGCATCGAAGACGCTGCCGGCATTGTCGGCGCGCTCGGCCGCAAAGCTTCGACCCTGGCGGGCGCCGAGATCGACGATCAGCTTGCCGTCGCTATCGGGCAGCTGGAACGGCGTCAGCGACGCGACGCCGGCATTGTCGATCACGCCGCGCCATTCGGCCGGGGACAGGTAGAGCGCATCGGGTGGCAACGGCTTGTAGGGCGTCCCTCCCGTGCCGCCCTGGTCGAGGGCGGCCTTGCGCGCATCGTAGTAGTCCTTGATCAGGCTGATGCGCTCGCCGACCGCATCCTCGGCCTGCGCGTCGAGAACCAGCGGCACATCCGGCAGATAGGTGAAGAGCGTGTCGAGCCGGTCGGCCAGCAAGGGCAGCCAATGCTCGAGCCCCGCAGGCCGCCGGCCTTCGCTGACCGCCTCGTAGAGCATGTCGTCACGGCCGGGCGTGCCGAAGCTCGTGATATAGGACTGGCGAAAGCGCTTGATGCTCTCGCTCGTCATCTGCGCCTCGGACATCGGCACGAGATCGAGTCCGCGCAACTGGCCCGTGGTGCGCTGCGTCTCGGGGTCGAAGGTCCGGATCGATTCCAACGCGTCGCCGAAGAAGTCGAGGCGGATCGGCGCAGGCATGCCGGGCGGAAAGAGATCGACGATGCCACCGCGCACCGCGAACTCGCCGGTCTCGCGCACCGTCGAGGTCCGCAGGTAGCCGTTCATGTCGAGCCAGCGTGCGAGTTGCTCTGTGTCGACCATGTTGCCTGGCGCAGCCGRAAAGCTCTCCGAGGCCACCTTGCTGAAGGCCGGCACGCGCTGCAGCGCGGCGTTGACCGTCGTCAGCAGCAGACGCGGCTTGTCGCCTGACTTGGTCTTGGCCAGTCGCGACAACGTCGTCATGCGATGGGCCACGATGGCAGGAGCCGGCGAGACGCGGTCATAGGGCTGGCAGTCCCAGGCCGGGAAGCTCATCACCTCCAGATCGGGCGCCACGAACTGGAGCGCATTTTCCAGAACCTGCAGCCGCTGCCCGTCACGCGCGACGAAGACGAGCATTGCCGCGCCTTCCACCTTCTTCGCCCGGGTCCGGACGAGATCGGCAAGGACGACGGCGTCGAACCCGTCCGGCACGCTGGCGAGCGTCGGCTTGTCGCCCCGCTTCAGCGCGTCGAGGATGCGGTCGATCTGCAGCTTGGCGAGCTGGGCGGGGGGCGGAATGCTCATATCGGATTGTCGCTGCGTGCTCAGACGTGAATCGGCTTGCTGTGGTTGTGGAACGCCTTCAGCCGTCGGAACACGGCCGTATCGTAGTTCACCGGCACCTCGGCCTCTCCTGTGATCCAGGACAGCAGGTCTCGGTCGAGAACCTCGATCAGTTGCTCGAACTCGTCGAGTTCGGCATCGCTCAACGTGCCGATCTCGGCGTCGGCGAAGCGGCCCATGATCAGGTCCGTCTCCCGCATGCCGCGATGCCAGGCACGGAACAGGATCTTGCGGCGGCGCGGATCGAGATCGGCACTGGTGCGGGAAGAGCCACTCATCGTAAGCCTCGCATGAAATGCAAATGGCGGAACGGGCCGGCCCCGTCGCGGAACCTGCCGATGCAGGCTATATAGCGATGGCGTCGGGGCGAGTCAGTGGCCGAACCGCCGCGTTTCCCGCAATTCCGGTTCCCACCCGAGGCAGATGCGTCCTTCCCTGCTTGATCCGCTCTTTGCTCCCGCGACGATATTGCCCGGCGTCGGCCCCAAGCTCGGCAAGCTTCTGGACAAGCTGCTCGGCGACGAGACGCAGCCAGCGCGGGTCGTCGACCTGCTCTTCCACCTTCCCACGGGCGCGATCGATCGTCGCCCCAGCGCCAGCATCGCCGACGCTCCGGTCGGCGATGTCGCGACCTTTTCGGCCCGTGTCACCGAGCATCGCCCGGCCCCGCCCGGCAAGGCCAAAGCTCCCTATCGCGTCATCGTCGAGGACGAGACCGGGGACGTGACCCTGGTCTTCTTCCATGCCGATGTCCGCCATCTCCAGCAGACGTTGCCGGTCGGCGAGTTCCGCATCATCTCGGGCAAGCTCGAGCTCTGGGACGGTATGCGCCAAATGGTCCACCCCGACCGCATCATGGATGCCCGGGCCTTCGCCAGCCTGCCGTCGATCGAGCCGGTCTACGGCCTGACCGAAGGCATCGGGCCCCGCGTCATGACACGCATCGTGGCAGCAGCGGCGGAAAAATGTCCGGAGCTCGCCGAATGGCAGGACCGCAGCTTTCTGCAGAAGGCCGGCTTCGCCTCCTTCGCCGAGGCCATCCGTGCCCTACACCACCCGCCGGACCTGCGCGCCGTCGAGGGTGACACGATCGCACGCAGGCGCGTTGCCTATGACGAATTGCTGGCGAGCCAGATCGCGCTTGCCCTGGTGCGCCGGCAGCAGAAGAAGGCAGCCGGGCGCGTCACCGCCGGTGACGGCCGCATGCTCAAGGCGATCGAAGCAGCCCTGCCCTTTTCGCTCACCGATGGCCAGCGCCAGGCCGTGGCCGATATCCATTCGGACATGGAGAAGCCCGAGCGCATGCTGCGTCTGCTGCAGGGCGATGTCGGCTCGGGAAAGACCGTTGTCGCCCTGATGGCGATGGTCGCAGCCGCCGAAGCCGGCCGGCAATCGGTGTTGATGGCGCCAACCGAAATCCTGGCGCGCCAGCATGCCGAACGGCTGGCGCCGCTGGCAGAAACGGCCGGGCTCAAGCTCGCCCTGCTGACCGGCCGCGAGAAAGGCGCCGGCCGACGCCAGGTGCTCGAGCGGTTGGCGAGCGGCGAGATCGCCATCGTGGTCGGCACCCATGCGCTGTTCCAGGAAGGCGTCGTCTTCCACGATCTCGCGCTGGCGGTGGTCGACGAACAGCACCGTTTCGGCGTCCATCAGCGCCTGATGCTGGGCTCGAAGGGCGAGGCCGTCGACGTGCTGGTCATGACGGCAACGCCGATCCCGCGCACCTTGGCGCTGACCTGGTTCGGAGACATGGATGTCTCGGTGCTCGCCGAGAAGCCGGCYGGCCGCAAACCGATCTCGACACGCGCGATCTCGCTCGAACGCTATGACGAGGTCGTTGGCGCAGTCGGCCGCGCGGTGGAGGCCGGCGCGCAGGTCTATTGGGTCTGCCCGCTCGTTCAGGAATCGGACACGCTCGATGTCGCCGCCGCGCAGGAGCGCTTCGAGGAACTGGGGGGGCACTTCGGCGCCAGGGTCGGGCTGCTGCATGGCCAGATGCCCGGGCGCGACAAGGACGCTGCGATGGCGGCCTTCGTTGCCGGCGAGACGCGCATCCTGGTGTCGACCACCGTCATCGAGGTCGGGGTCGACGTGCCCAATGCCAGCGTCATGGTGATCGAGCATGCCGAGCGCTTTGGCTTGGCCCAGCTCCACCAGCTACGCGGGCGGATCGGGCGCGGCTCGGCCGCATCGACCTGCCTCCTGCTCTATAAGGGGCCGTTGGGTCCGGTCGCGGAAGCGCGATTGACCATCATGCGCGAGACCGAGGACGGCTTTCGGATTGCCGAGGAAGATCTGCGCCTGCGTGGCGAAGGCGAGGTGCTCGGCACGCGCCAGTCCGGATCCCCCGACTGGCGCGTTGCCCGCCCCGAAATCGATGGCGATCTGCTGGCCGCCGCTCGCGATGATGCGCGGCTCCTGATAGAGCGCGACCCGCACCTCGCCGGCGAACGCGGCGAAGCCGTCAGGACGCGGGGCCGACGATCTAGCCATCTGTGATTGCATCGGCTTTCCCGAAAACCGCAATCCACTTTTCGGGCCGATGCTTTAGCGCTGGAGATCCTGCGGGAGATCAATCCCGATCAAGCGGCCGTAGCGCGGGATCGGCATCGTCCGGGTGTGCCTTCGTGAGAACCACAATGGACCCAATCAGCAAAGCCGTGTGGTGCGTCGAGAGCCGCTTCGCCTCCGGGATCTCGCTCGACGAGATCGCCTCGGTCAGCGGCGTCTCGCGCTTCCATCTCTGCCGCGCCTTCGGCAACGCGACCGGCCGCTCGGTGATGCGCTATGTGCGCGAACGCCGGCTGACCGAAGCCGCCCGGAGACTGGCGAATGGCGCGCCGGACATCCTCTCCGTCGCGCTGGACTGGGGGTACGGCTCTCACGAGGCCTTCACCCGCGCCTTTCGCGAGCAATTCGGCCTCACGCCCGAAGAACTGCGCGAGCGGCGCGACCTCTCGGCGCTCAAGCTCGTGGAGCCCATCGTCATGGACGCAAGCCCAACCGTTATCCTGGAAGAACCCCGCTCACTGACCGGCAAGAGCATGCTCGTTGCCGGGTTCGGCAGCCGCTACACCTATGAGACCACTGCCGGCATTCCGTCGCTCTGGCAGAAGCTCACCCCGCATTTCGGCCATGTCCCGGGCCAGATCGGGGGCATCGGCTACGGGGTCTGCTACAACGCCGACGACGAGGGCAGCTTCGACTATCTCGCTGGCGTCGAGGTGAAATCCTTTTCCGACCTGCCACCCGAATTCGACCGCATCCGCATTCCCGAGCAGAACTATGTCGTGTTCCTGCATCACGGCCATATCTCGGGCATCAAGGGCACATTCGACGCAATCTGGCGCGACTGGCTGCCGAAGAAGGGCTGGAAAGCCTCGGAAGGGCCGAGCTTCGAGCGCTATGACGAGCGCTTCGATCCGCAAAGCGGTACCGGAACCGTCGAAATCTGGGTTCCGTTGAAGGCCTGACGACCTCCCGGACCAAAAAGGACGGCAAGTCCGCAGATCAGTTCTGGGACTTGCCGTTGCCTGGTGGCGCCTTCGAGCCATTCTCCCCCGGCTGGATCAGCCCGGCGGACATGATGAGCTTGGCGCCGTCCTCCACGGAGATTGAAAGCTCCACCACCTCGCGACGCGGCAGGTAGAAGAAGAAACCCGTGGTCGGGTTCGGCGTGCAGGGCAGGAAGACGCCGATCTGTTCGCTGCCATCCGGCAGCCGTGAGCTGATCTCGGGCGCCGCCTCCTGAGAGATGAAAACGATGGACCACATGCCCGGCTGCGGGAACTGCACCATGCCGACCTTGCGGAACGATGTGCCCGATTGCGAGAATATCGTCTCGAAAACCTGCTTCACGCCCTTGTAGAGGCCGCGGATCACCGGCATCCGGTGCAGGATCGCCTCCCCAGCATCGAGCAGGGTACGCC
>NZ_JBFTZN010000313.1:0-6677 GCF_056406775.1 Allobosea sp. P1_A7 | reverse complement strand
ATGCCGAGCACGCGGGGGTTGATGTCCCAGCCGAGCGTCGAGACGATGACGTCGCGCGTGCCTTCGCCGAGTTCCTTCATCGTCGCGGCCGTGCCGCCGGGATAGTAGTCGATGCCGGTGCCGAGCTCCTTGAGATAGGCCCAGGTCTTGTCCCAGCCGTTCATCGGATCGCTCGGATCCTTGTCGCCGAGGATGTAGGGCATGCCCTGGAGGAAGGTCCAGCCAGGCCCGGAATTCAGCGGGCGGGCATAGGTGAAGCGCTTGGGATTGGCCTTCACATAGGCCAGCAGGTCGGCAGCCGTCTTGGGCACGGTCTTCAGGCGGGCCGGAATATATTCGAAGAGCGGGCCCGACGGCGAATAGACCACCGCAACCCCTTCGTTCTGACCGAAGTTGCGCTGCATCATCAGCGCCTGCTCGTGATAGACCTCTTCCGCCTTCGGCAATTGCGACGGATAGGACTTCCAGACGTCGATCCACAGTCCCTGCTGGATGCCGTCGGACATCGCGCCCGGCCCGGTCAGCACGAGGTCGAGATCGACCCGGTTAGCCTGCTGCTGCGCCTTGAGCTTCGCCGGCAGCTCCGGCGAGGGCGCCCGCGAGAAATTCACCCGCGAGATCAGCTTTGGGTTTTCCCTGGCGAAGCGTTCGATCGAAGCCTGGGTCAGCTGCAGGTTGCCGGCGACGTCGATGATGTTCAGCGCAACCGGGCTGGAAGGCAGGGGCAGGCCCTGGGCGAAGGCGCCTGTCGCCTGGAGAGCGGCAAGGCTGGCTGCTCCATGCAGCACGCCGCGGCGTGTGATTTCGGTCATGGTCTCTCCCTGGATAGGCCTGCTATCCGCGCAACCAGACCGGACGCGCGCCGAGGCCTTGACATGTATACTAGTACACCAATCCCGGGCCGACTAGCGGATGGAGCTTGACCTGAAGGAGGGGGACGGCTTCGCGGAGAGCATGACGGCGCGCGCCGCCAGGCCCTCAGGGCTTTGGCAGCCTGTAAGCCGATGGCCTGAGAGACCGTTTGAGAATGGGTTGAGGCGATTGCTGCGGCATGATTCAAGCTTGGGATGTGGACCCGAGCGAACCGTGGCCGGATGGCTGGATTTGAGAAACGCGCGAAGCGCTACCCGACTGATCTGACGGATGAGGAGTGGCTCTTCATCCGTCCGTTCCTGCCGTCGATCGCGAAGCGCGGACGCAAGCCGACGACCGACCTTCGCGAGGTGCTCGACGCGCTGCGCTATCTTGCCCGAACCGGTGGCGTCTGGCGGATGCTGCCGAACGACTTTCCACCCTGGCAGACGGTCTATTGGTGGTTCCGGCGGTTCGTTCGYCGCCTGCTGTTCAAGACGATCCATGATGTCGCGCTGATGCTCGAYCGCGAGCGCGAGAGCCGGGAGCAGTCACCGACCGCAGCCGTCGTCGACAGCCAGTCGATCAAGGCGCCRGCMGCAGAAAAGCGCGGGTTCGACGCCGGTAAGAAGATCGTCGGACGCAAACGCCACATCGCCGTCGATACCGATGGCAGACTGCTCATGGTCAATCTCACCACCGCCGACATCTCCGACAGTGCCGGCGCCCAGCTCATCGTTGCCGCCATCCGCAAGCGCTGGCCCTGGCTCAAGCATTTGTTCGCCGACGGCGCTTATGATCGCACCCGCCTCCTGGATGCCGCCACCTATCGCGATTTCATCATCGAGATCGTCCGTCGCACCGACAAGCAGCCCGGCTTCAAGGTGCTGCCGAGGCGATGGGTCGTCGARCGCACCTTCGGCTGGATGACCCGKTGGAAGCGCCTCGTCCGAGACTATGAACAGCGCCTCGACGTCTCCGAAGCCATGATCCACGTCGCCCTGGGAAGCCTCATGCTGCGGCGGATCGTCCATCCTTAAACATTCTCAAACGGACTCTGAGAGCCAACGGATCGTCTGGCGGTGATGTGGTCGGGGGTTGGCAGCGGCCGTGTCAGGGCGCGGCAATCACCACGCGAAGGAGGGCACGACGTAACCGGGCATCCATCCGGCCGTTGCAAAGAGCCTGGCGCAGCTCGCATGGTCGACCGTATCCGGTGTCGGCCAACCCAGATCCTGCCGATGAATGCCGCCGGCAATGAAGGCGACATCGATTCCGGCACCGGTTGCGCCGGCGACGTCATGCTCAAGCGAGTCGCCGACCGCGAGCACACGCCGCGGAGCCAGGCCGAGCCGCTGCAGGCTGCTGCGATAGATGCGCGGCTCGGGCTTGCCGTGATAGCGAACCCGCCCGCCAAGCCCGGCATAGCACCGGGCGACAAGTCCGGGCGCCTCATGCAGCGTGCCGTCGGCATGAACGCGGTAGAGATCGGGATTGCCGCAGATCATCGGCAGATCGCGGGCCACTGCAGCCTCGAGCACCGGGCGCCAGCCGGCCAGCGATTGCTGCGGCGGGTTCATGCTCAGCATGAACAGGAAGTCGGCGTCCTCGGTGCTCTCGACCCTGGTCAGGCCCAGACCCTCGATCAGGTGGTCCTCGCCGTCGCGCGCAAACAGGAAGCAGCGGCGGCCGAGGTCGCGATAGAACGGATCCTGCTCTGTCAGCAGCGCGTCGCGGGCGTCGTCTCCGGCCGAAACGACGTGGTCGAACAGCTCGCGGGCAAAGCCCATCCGGGCGAGCAGCTCCTCGTTTTCCCGAGCCCCACGGCCGGAATTGGAGAGGATGATGATCGCCTTTCCCGCCGAGCGCAGCCTCTGCAGGCAGTCGACTGCGCCGGGATAGGGGGTCGTGCCGTCATGCAGCACCCCCCACTGGTCGAGCAGGAAGCCGTCATAGCTCTGGGCGACCTCGGCAAGGCCGGAGAGATGGCTGACGGCGGCTCCGGTTTCAGGTGATACGTGAACGGACATAGGCGGAAAGCGCCTCGCTGATGATGATGATCGCCAGGATGGCGATGAGGATGACCAGGACCTGGCTCCAGGCGAACTGGTTGATCGAGGCGTAGAGCAGAAGCCCGATGCCGCCGGCGCCGACAAAGCCGAGCACGCTCGACTCCCGCACATTGATGTCCCAGCGATAGATCGATGTGCCGATCAGAACGGGCAGGATCTGGGGGAGGATGGCGATGCCGTAGATCTGGAAGGTGCCGGCGCCCGTGGCCTCCACCGCCTCGATCTGGCCGGCCTCGACCTCCTCGATCGCTTCGGCGACGAGCTTGGCGATGAAGCCGACCGAGCGGGCTGCGACCGCGCAGATGCCGGCAACCGGGCCGGGGCCGAAGATGGCGACGAAGAGAAGCCCCCAGATCACCGTGTTGATCGAGCGCGACAGCACGAGGATTGCGCGCCCGAGAAGCCAGGTTCCCTGGTTCAGCGTGGTGTTGCGTGCGGCCAGGAACGCGACCGGCAGCGCGAGCACGATCGAGATCATCGTGCCGAGCGTCGCGATATGGATCGTCTCGATCAGCGGACGCACGACAACCGGCAGATAGGACCAGCGCGGTGGCCACATCCGCTGGATCAGGTCGGCCGCCTGTTCATGCGCATCGGCGAAGAAGGCCCATTCGATGTCGAGTGCCGAAACCGACCAAACGGCCGCGAATGCGCCGCCGAGGAGCCAGAGCCACTGCGTCAGCCGTTCGCGCGGCGTATGGCGCTCCCACTGGTCGGGATAGATGCGCTTGGGCTGAGCTCCGCCATCCCGGCGCTGGTTTGCATTCGCCTTCACCTGAGCCTCCGCCGGGCCCAGTCGCTGAACCACTCGCCGAGCGCAACGAGCGCCGCGATGGTGAGCAGGATGGCGCTCGAGAAATCGAAATCGTAGCGGGAGAACGAGGCCGAGAGCGTCTGGCCGATGCCGCCGGCGCCGACGATGCCGATGACGGTGGAATGGCGCAGATTGGCGTCGAGCCGATAGATCAGCACGCCGAGCGACTTGACCATGACCTGCGGCACCACGGCGTAGCCGACGACCTGGCCAAAACTCGCGCCGGTGGCACGGATGGCCTCGACCGGGCCTTCCTTCATGTTCTCGATGTCCTCGGCCAGCATCTTGCCGAGGAAGATCGCCGAGGAGAAGGCGAGCGTCAGCAGCCCTGCGACGGGGCCGAAGCCGAACAGCTTCACGAAGAAGATCGCGATGATGACCTCATGGAAGGTCCGCCCGATCACGATGAAGCCGCGCGCCAGAAAATAGAGCGGGCGCGGCGAGAGATTGGCAGCGGCAGCCAGCCCGATCGGGATTGCGAGCAGGGCGCCGACGATCGTCGAGGCGATCGCGATCTGGATGCTCTCCACCATGCCCGAGAGCAGCATCTCCCAGCGCGAAAAATCCGGCGGGAACATACGCGCGAAGATATCGAGCGCGCGCGGCAGGCCGGCGAGGATGCGGTTGCCGTCGATATTGAGGTCGGTCACCGACCAGATCACATAGGCCACGACGGCGGCCCAGAAGATGAATCGGCGCCGGCGGCTGCCGAACAGGCTCGGCGGCCGCCATGTGGTTGGATAGGCCGGGGAGGCCGTGGCGCTCATGAGGCGGAACTAAGCGCCGGCGCGGGTTCGTCGTCGCCCTCTCCGGGCAGGACCCAGTCCTCGTCGCCATAGATGACCGAGAGAACCTCGTCCGTCAGTTCGGCCGGCCCGTCGTCGAAGACGACGACGCCGTCGCGCAGGCCGATGATGCGGTCGGAATAGGCCTTTGCCAGCGCGACGTCGTGGATATTGATGATCGCCGGCGTTTGCCGTTCGGAGACTAGTTCGCGCACCAGCCGCATGATCTGGCGGGCGGTCTTCGGGTCCAGGCTGGCCGTTGGCTCGTCGAGCAGCAGCAGATCGGGCCGTTGCATCAGTGCGCGTGCAATGCCGACGCGCTGCCGCTGCCCGCCCGACAGGGCGTCGGCGCGCTGATTGTGGTAGCCGTCGAGCCCGACGCGGTCGAGAAGCGCGAAGGCCGACTGGATATCCTCCGGCGGAAAGCGGTAGCGCAGCGAAGCGAACAGGCCGACATAGCCGAGCCGGCCCGAGAGCACGTTCTGCATCACGGTCAGCCGTTCGACCAGATTGTACTCCTGGAAGATCATGCCGATCCGCCGCCGCGCAGCTCGCAGCCCCTTGCGATCGAGAGCCACGATATCCCCGCCATTGAGCAGGATGCGCCCGGCCGTCGGCTCGACCAGCCTGTTGATACAGCGGATCAGCGTGCTCTTGCCCGCGCCCGACGAGCCGATGATCGCGACGACCTGCGGACGGTCGATGGTGACATCGACGCCAGCCAGGGCGCGTTTGCCCGTCGGGTAGGTTTTTTCGAGCGCCTCGATCCGCAGCAGCGGCGTGCCGGAAGGGGTTGTCATCAATCCGGCTTCAGCTTGGAGAGGCCGTCCTGGGTATAGACGATGCCGGTATCCCGCTGGATCGTCCGGATATCGGCCCAGTCGGCCTTGTAACTCAACGCCTTGAAGCCCTTCTCGTCCTTGAACTCCTTGGCCAACTTGGAGTTCTTGAAGTCGAAGGTCGCGAATGCCTGCTTGATCTTGTCCTGCAGCTCGGGCGCGAGGTCATGCGAAATGCCGAAAGCGGTCCGCGGGAAGGGCGCCGATTCATAGACGATGCGCAGGTCGTCGGGCTTGAACATGCCGCGGGCTCTCATGCGGTCGACCACGCTCGATGCGACAGGAGCGGCGTCATAGTCCTTGTTCACGACGCCCATGATCGAGTTGTCGTGCTTGCCGGAATACAGCACCTCATAGTCCTTGCCCGGCTCGACGCCCTTGTCCTTGAACAAGACGCGCGGCGCGGTGTCGCCGGAATTGGAGGAGGGCGCGACATGGGCGACGCGTTTGCCCTTGAGATCGGCAATGCTCTTGATCGGGCTGTCCTTCGGCACGATCAGCTGCAGCGTATAGCCGACGCCGCCGTCATGGCGCTCCATGGCGACGATTGGGACGAAGCCGGCAAGATTGACCGCGAACGGTGTCGGGCCGCTGGCGACGCCCGCGATATGCAGGCGGCCCGAGCGCATGGCCTCGATCTGGGCCGCGTAGGATTCTGCCGAGAACCAGCGGATACGCTTGCCCGTGACCTTGCTGAGATGGGCCAGGAAATCGGAGAAGACGTTCTCGTACACGGCCGGATCCTCGACCGGCGTGTAGGAGAAGACCAGCGTATCCGGGTTCTTCTGCTGCGCCTTGTCGCTCGGCGTATCCGCGAGAAGATCGTTATCCGCATCGCAATAACGCGCATCGAGCGTGCCGCGATTTGCGCAACTCTGCGCATGGGCGGGCGATGCCAGGGCGAGCCCCATGGCTACCGCGCCGAGCGCGGCCAGCGAAATCCGAACCATCCGTTCCCTCCAGATTCTCTGCCGCATCTTCTGGCGGCCTGAGCGGCCGGTGCGGTTGATCTGAAATGATCATAATGCGCGGGAACGATCATGCAATCATGATTTTGCCGGCTATCCTCTCAAATCGTGCATCATGCCACGACGCAGCGAACGCCAGCCGTGTCGAACAGGCGGCGCAGGGGCTTGGGCGGCTCGTTATCGGTCACCAGAGCATGGAAGGCCGAGAGCGGCGCGACGCGGGCAACGCCGGCCTTGCCGAACTTGGAAGCATCCGCGACCGCGATTCCATGGCGGGAATGGGCCAGCGCCACCTGCCGCACCGCGATCTTCTCCAGGTCGAAATCCATCGGCGCGCCGTCATCGTC
>NZ_JBFTZN010000312.1:0-6696 GCF_056406775.1 Allobosea sp. P1_A7 | reverse complement strand
GCATGCGAGGCAGTCGAGGCGATGATCGTCGAGCATTCACCCGAGGTGAAGAGCTGGATCGGGATGACGCCCTGCCCCGCGAGCTGCATCACGCCGGGGCCGATCAGGCGCTTCATCCGCTCGACCTGGCCGACGAGCTTGCCCTTGTTGAAGACGAAGCTGGTGTCGAGCCCGTCCATGCCGTTGCGCTTGGTCGCATACGGGATGTCGTTCACGGCGCTGTAGTTTTCCAGGAAGCTCCACTCGTAGTCGCCCGGCAGCACCATGGCGCATTTCGACACGCCCTTGGCCTTGATCGCTTCGAGCTGCGGCTCGAGCTCCTGCCAGGTCGCGCCGGGCTTGTCGAAGCCCGCGGCTTTGAAATGGTCGCGGTTGTAGAACAGGATCGGCGTCGAGGAGTTGAACGGCATCGCCTGGAGCTTGCCGTCGATGGCGTAGTAGCTGACGACCGGCGCGATGTATTTCTTGACGTCGATCGGCTGGCCCTGCTGGGCCATCAGTTCGCTGGTCGGGATGATCGCCCCCGAATTGACCATGGTCAGGAAGGAGCGCTCGTTCGACTGCACGATCTCCGGCTGGCGCTTGGCCCGATAGGCGGCGATCGTGCCGTTCAGGACCTCGTCATAGGTGCCCTTGCCGACCGCCTTGACGACATAGTCCTTCTGCGAGTCGTTGAACTTCTTGACCAGCTCGTCGACGCGTTCGCCGAGCGTGCCGCTCATCGCATGCCAGAACTCGATTTCGGTTGCCGCCTGGGCGCAGGACAACCCCGCCAGAAGCATCGCACCCGCACCAGCGAGCGCACCAAAGACAGGTCGCATTCAAAGCCTCCCTCGTCGGTTTATATGAGCATCTGCTCTTGATTGAAGCATATGCTCGCACACTCCGCTTCTATGTCAACCATCGATGACAAAGCGATGACGGCCGCCGGCAATCGGGGGGCACGGGCCGGACATCAGGACGAAGCGGGAGTGACGCGATGGACGCAGGGAGCTGCTGGCCGGCCTCAGAGCGCCAGCAGGGCGCGCGCCGTATCCTCGTCCGTGACGAGGCCATTGATGAGACGACCGCTGAGCGCGGCACGCAGAGGAGCGACCTTGGCGGTACCCTGTCCGATGCAGATCCGCAGCCGGTCGCTGCCGGGCTCCGGCGGCACGGAGGTGACCCGCAGATTGGTACCGCGGTCGAGCAGCCTGCCCTCACCGTCGAAGACCCAGCCGGTAACCTCGCCGACCGCGCCGTGGCGCACCATTTCGAGCAATTCGCTGCGCGTCATGAAACCGTCCCGATAGAGCACGGCGTCCTCGCCGATCTGGCTGATGCCCATTAGCCAGAGATCGGCCTCGCCGGCGATCGCGCGGATACGCCGGATCGCCTCGATCTCGATCAGCTGCGCCCGCTCCTCGGGGCTCGAGACATAGAGCGGCAGCGGCATCGGGAAATGCTGGGCCTTGGTGATCTCGGCGAGCTTGACCAGCGTGTCGAACGGGCTGGCGGAGCCATCCGGCGAGATCGTGCCGACCAGCGAGACGAGCCGGTGCAGCGGGCAGGACATCGGCGACACCCGCTCGATGCTGGCGCGCATCGAACGCCCGGTACCGAGCGCCATGACCAGCGATTTGCGCGAGCGCAGCCAGCGCTCGATCAGCACCCCGCCGAGCGAGGCGACGCCGGCCGCAGCCGTCTCGGCCGAGCCGTCGGAGGGCGCGATCTCGCAGTGCTGCAGCTCGAAACGATCGCGCAGCCGTGCCGCAAGCTCCATGCAGGCGCCGATCGGATGGTTCATCTGGAAGCTGATCAGCCCCTCGCTGCGGCTGAGCGAAACCAGCCGCTGCGCGGCGGGGCGCGAAATGTTCAGGATCCCGGCGATGTCGTCCTGGGTGCGGCCGGCAATGTAGTAGAGCCAGCCGGCGCGGGCGGCATCGTCGAGGCGCGCGCTGTCATTATCGGCCATGACGCCTCAGCCCGCCGTTGCAGGCAGCGCGAGCTCGCGCCAGGCGCCGAGCAACCTGTCGGCGCCGGCCTCGACCAGCGCGCGCCGCTGGTCCAGCACCGCAAAATGACTGCCTGCGGTCAGGCCATAGGCGGTCATTCCCGCCGCCTTGGCGGCAAGCACGCCGCTGACGCTGTCCTCGATGACGAGGCAACGCTCGGGCGCTACGCCGCGCTCGCGCGCCGCAAGCAGGAAGAGGTCGGGCGCGGGCTTGCCGCGCTGGACGCGCGTCGTGCTGAAGATCCGCCCCTCGAACAGATTCCAGAGCTCCACCTTGCGCAGGCAATGCTCGATGCGCTCCTCGTCGCTGGAGGACGCGACGCAATAGTCGACATCGAAGGCCTCGACCGCCTCGCGCACGCCGGCAACGGGTTGCAGCGCCGCGCTGAAGGCGGAGAAGAGCCGCGCCCGCCAGTCCTGCCTGAAACTCTCCGGAGCCGGCCGGCCGGTCATGCGCTCATAATCCTCGACGACTGCGCTGGCGGGGCGCCCGAGATAGCGCCGCATCACCGCTTCCAGATCATAATCCGGGTCCAGTGGCGAGAGAATATCGACCAGGGTGCGGCAGCTGATCGTCTCGCTGTCGACGAGCACGCCGTCGCAGTCGAGGATGATGAGGTCGAAGCGTGGAAGCGGAGCCATGAGACAGCAACAATCTTGAACGGATGCTCCGATCAAGAGCATCCGCTCGCATTCCTGTCAAATCCTGCAACCGCGCCTACTGCAGCGCGCGACTGAATTCAGCGGCGCTCTGCCAATCGTCGTAGCGCTCCCGATAGGCCGCAACGAGATCCCGCTGCGGATTGAAAATCTCGGGGCTGCCCAGGGGTTGGGTACAGATTTCGCCGGAGTTCTCGCCGGTGCAGGCCAAGCGGGCGAGCCGCGCCGCCCCGAAGGCGGCGCCGGTCTCGGTCTGAGGATAGCGATGCAATCTCATGTCCAGGACGCTGGCGAGGATGGAGAGCCACAGGCCCGAACGCGCGCCGCCGCCAATGACCACGGCTTCCATGATCGGCCCGCCCGCGCTTTCCAGCGCCGCCTTGCCGTCCCTGAATGCGAAGGCGACGCCCTCCAGCACCGCCTGCGTCATGGCATTGCGGCCGGTTTCGTGACCGAGACGGGCGAAGCCGCCGCGCATCTGCGGGTCGTTATGGGGCGTGCGCTCGCCGGAGAGATAGGGCGTGAACAACACCGGCGATGGCGCCGTGACGGTCTCGCCGAGCGCCGCCAGCAACTCGGCCTCTGTATGCCCCGTCACGTTCGCCCACCAGTTCAGGCTCGCGGCGGCGGAGAGATGGACCGACATCTGGTGCCAGAGGCCGGGCAAGGCATGGCAGAAGGCATGAACGGCCCTGTCAGCCCGCGGCTCGAAACCGGCGGTGGTACGCCAGAGCACACCGGATGTGCCGAGCGACAGGAAACTCGCCCCGGCGGCGACGGCGCCCAAGCCAACCGCGCCGGCCGCATTATCGCCTGCCCCTCCGGCAAAGAGCGGCGGTGAATCAAAGCCGAGTTCGCGGGCGAGATCCGCGCGCATCCGTCCGGCGGGCTGCGAGCCCTCGACGAGGGCTGGCATCTGGCTGCGATCGAGCCCGGTCGCAGCAAGCATCCTCTGCGACCAGTCGCGGGAACCGACATCGAGCCAGAGCGTGCCTGATGCGTCCGACATCTCCTCGATCGCTTCCCCCGTCAGCACAAGGTGCAGATAGGCCTTCGGCAGCAGGACTTTTCGGATGCGCCGGAAGAGAGCGGGCTCATGCCGGCGGACCCAGAGCAGCTTTGGCGCGGTGAAGCCCGGCATCGCGATGTTGCCGGTGATGGCGCGCGAGGCCGGCTCGGCCGCCTCGAGCGCGGCGCATTCCGCGCTGGCGCGGCCATCATTCCAGAGGATGCAGGGACGCAGCGGCCGGTCGGCCTCGTCCAGGAGTACGGCGCCATGCATCTGCCCTGACAGGCCAATGCCCCTGCAGAGACGAAAGGCGGAGGGCGCAGCGTCCCTCAGGTCGTGCAAGGCGCCCAAGGCGGCGGCGACCCAATCGCCCGGCTCCTGCTCCGACCAGAGCGGCTGCGGACGATGCACGGTGAGCGCGCGCGCCGTATCGGCGACGACGCGTTGTTGCCCGTCGACCAGGATGGCCTTGAGCGACGAGGTGCCGAGATCGATGCCGATGAAGCTCACGTCAGGCGCCACCTCGCCAGTGTCGGACGCCCGTCATGTTTCCACGAGCGCTTCGGTCATCGGACCGGATATCGTGTCCGGTCTGATGATCTAAGCTTATGTGTTTGCATCGGCTTTCCCGAAAACCGCGATCCACTTTTCGGGCCGATGCTCTTATGTGCTTGCATCGGCTCTTCCGAAAACCGCAATCCACTTTTCGGGCCGATGCCTTAGCGCGCGTCATCAGCGGGCCCTCGCGGGTAGATCAGGCTCTTCACCATGCCGGGCTCGTTGGCGGCGTGGCGACGAAAGGCGTCGGGCCCGTCGGCAAGCGAGAAGCGGTGGCTGACGACCGCATCGACATCGACCTTGCCCTGCGCGACGAGTTCGATCGCCCGGGGATAGACATGGCCCATGCGCCGCGAGAACTTGATGGTGAGGCCGCGCCGGCGGGCTTCGGCGGCGGGAACGACATAGCTGTCGCCATCGGGAATACCGACGAGCACGACCCGCCCGCCGATGCGCGCGGCGCGAATGGCATCGCGAAAGCCTTCCGGTGCATTGGTGGCCTCGACCACCAGCGGCATGCCCTCGCCCTTCGTCCAGTCCGCGATCTCGGCCACGCTGGCGCCGGCCTTGCTCGCGCCGAGCTTGAGCGCCAGCGCGCGCCGATGCTGCTGCGGATCGCAGGCCAGAATCTCGCCGACGCCGACGGCCCGGAGCACCTGCAGGATCAGGAGCCCGATCGGGCCGCAACCAATCAGCGCGACGCGTTCGAGCAGGCGGGGCTTGGCGAGGTCGACCGCGTGGATCGCGACGCCGAGCGGCTCCAGCATCACGGCATCGCTCGGCGTGAAGCGTTCCGGCACGGGAACGATCTGCGATTTCGGCACCCAGATCCGCTCGGTCATCGCGCCATCATGCGGGGGCGCACCGATGAACACGACCTCGGGGCAGAGATTGGGGTGGCCGTCACGGCAATGCTGGCACTGGCCGCAGGCCTGATTCGGATCGACCGCGACCAGTGCGCCCCGCGCCAGGCCAAGCTCCGGCAGGTCCTCGGTCAGCCAGCCGCTGAACTCGTGGCCCGGCACGAAAGGGGTGGCAATCACGGCCGAACCGATGCCGCCATCCTTGTAATAGTGCAGATCGCTGCCACAGAGGCCGACGGCCGCGACATCCAGCAGGGTTTCACTGGCAGCCCCCTCGCGCAGGTTGAACGGCGCGAAGCGCGCGTCACCCGCGGCGTGAAGAAAGATGGCGTGGGACATTCTGCAACGCACTCCGGCTTCGCTGGGCCTTCTACAAATGTATTTGTGTATTTACATTAGTGAAGGTCAAGGCAAATCCGCAGCGGCAGGCCGCATCGCTGTGCGTTGTCGCAGCAAACGAAAGCGATGTAAGCCCGGTGCAGGAACGCAATCTCGACCGATTCCGCCGCGAAGGGCTGGCGGTCTCGACGCCGCTCTCGCCCTTGGGATGACGCGATGCCGGAGGATCCGCAAACCCAGGTCAGGGCCGCCTGGCTCTATTACATGGAAGGCCTGACCCAGGCGGATATCGCCGACCGGCTGAAAATGACGCGGCTGCGGGTCAACCGCCTGCTGAACGAGGCGCGCAGCAGCGGGCTCGTGAATATCACGATCAATTCGCGGCTGGAGAGCTGCGTCAGGCTGGAACAGGCGCTGGTCGAGGCGTTCGGCCTCAAGGACGCGATCGTCGTGCCGACGCCGAGYGACCCGGCACAGATCTCCGCGCAGATCGGCAAGGCGGCCGGCGAGCTGGTCTCGCAGATCATCGACGAGCATCCCTCGGGCGTCTTCGGCGTCGGCTGGGGCGGGACGCTGCGCGAGACGATCCGGCATGTGCGGGCCGGCCAGTATCGCGACCTGACCGTGACCTCGATGATGGGCGGGCTGACCTATGGCATCGAAATCAACACGTTCGAGATCGCCAGCCATTTCGCCAGGCTCTGGCAGGCGGAGTGCCATTATCTGGCGGCACCGATCTATGCCGGCACGCCGCAATCGCGCGACACCATCCTGGCGCAGGACGTGTTCGAGGCCGCCTTCGCCCGCATCCGCGCGACCGATGTCGCGATCCTCAGCGCCGGTGATCTGAGCGAGCGCTCGCTTTTGGTGCGCTACGGGCTACCCGGCGATGTCGGCCCCAGGGAATTGGCGGAGCATGGTGCGGTCGGCGACATGCTCGGGCAGTTCATCGACGCTGAGGGCAACGCGATCGACCACCCGATCAACCGCCGCGCCATCGCCCTGCCCCTGGACGGCCTGCGCCGCATCCCGACCGTGATCCTGGCATCCGGCGGCACGAACAAGGCCGCGGTGATCGCAGCCGCACTCCGCGCCAGGCTGGCGTCCGTGGTGATCACCGATGAAGACGCCGCCGCGGCGGTGCTGGCGCTGCATCGTGGCTGACGCGTGAGCGCGCGAGGCGCTCATCGCCGCCAGAAGGGCTTGGCGATCTCGGCCTCGACCTGCCATGTCGTCAGGCCGATATCCCTGATCAGACGCGGATTCTCCTGCAG
>NZ_JBFTZN010000311.1:0-6699 GCF_056406775.1 Allobosea sp. P1_A7 | reverse complement strand
ATGTATGCCATGGCCCAGGCGATCGTGGAGCTTGGCCGCATCCAGGTGCCGGCGACACCCCGCACGACATTCTGTGCCTCCATCGTCGGCGGCGGCTCATCCGTCAACGCCATCCCCGAGGAGGCCTGGGTCGATATCGACCTGCGCTCGGAATCGGCAGAGGAGCTTGCCAGGCTGGACGCGCGCTGCCGCGAGATCGTGGCTGCGGCGGTAAACGAGGAGAACGCGACCCGCTCGACCAGCGAGGGCGCGATCACAGTCGAAATCAAAGCATTGGGCGACCGCCCGGCGGGCAACACGCCGGTGGACGCCGATATCGTGCAATACGCGACCGTAGCGCTTCAGGCCCATGGCTTTGCGCCCAGGCACGAAGCCTCCTCCACCGACGCAAATATTCCGATGAGCCTCGGCATCCCGGCGATCAAGATCGGCTCGGGCGGCACCGGCGGCAGGGCCCATTCCCTCGGCGAGTGGATCGATGTCGAAAAGACAGCGAGCATATCGGGCATGACGGCGAGCCTTGCCACGATCCTGGCCACGGCGGGGTTCCTCAGTGAATGACCGGTCCTGTCGACCGGTCGTTGGTGCGCTGTCGCGCGTCAGGGTCAAAGGGGGGATGCTGCGGGGCGCCTGCTGGAAAGCATGCAGATGCGCAAATTCTTCTGCATGATGGCTTTGACCTTTGGAGCAATTCTGGCCGACGAAACGGCGATCGCTTGCCAGGGGTTCGTCAATTTAGGTCGTGACCCCATAAGGGCCGTGATTAGCGGCCTGTCCGTTTCTTGCGATCGGAAGGGACAGGCCGCCGTCGAAGGGCGCTATTTCAACGGCAAAAACAGGTCCGCGACCGCCTCATGCTCCGGCACTTCCGCAAAGAAGCCCAGCCGCTGGCAATAGATCGGAAAGTCGCGTGCTTCCTCGCCGCTGGCCGGAAGCCAGTCGCGATAAAGGTAGAGCGCGGCGGGCTCCAGATTGTCGGTGTTGCCGACGACGCGTAGCACCGCGCAGCGTCCGCCAGGGATCTCGCCGGCTTTGATCTGCTCGCCCTTCGCCTCGATCGGTTGGTCGGTCCCGACACAAAGGTCCATCCTATAATCGACAGGCGACACAGGACGCCGCTCGGAACGCCAGACATTGAAGGTCGGACTTGTCCTGGGGTGCAGGCCAGCGGCCTTACGCCACGCGATGAACCGCTTGATGGTGGCGCCGAGCGTCGCCGGGTCGCCCCGATGCTCCATGATCGCCACCGGCGTGGGGGGCACATCGCGAACCATCACGTCGTCAGTGGTAAAAGTCTTCTGCATGAGCATGCACCTCGCGTTGTCGAGTGGCCCGAAGGCCGCAAACCACGGCTCCCAGTCGGGAGATTCGCGGAACGACGAAGGCGATTGCCCGAACCGTCGCCGAAAGGCGCGGGCGAAGGCATCCGGTGCATCGTAACCCGCATCCAGCGCGATGTCCGTGACGCTTTGGGCGTCCATATAGGCCAGTTGGTGCGAAGCGCGCTTCATCCGGGCAAGCTGGACATAGCGATGCACGGATAACCCGAAGGCCGCCTTGAACTGCCGGTGGAAATGAAACTTCGAGAAGGCCGCAACACCGCTCAGCGTTTCCAGGTCCAGATCACAGCCAAGATGCCGGTCGATGTAATCAAGCACGCGCTGCATGCGGGCATGGTAGCTTTGAAGCGCCGCCTTCATCGTCCCTCCCCTATGGCGGCTCCAGCCAGATGTTCTGCCGCTGATTCCAGCTTGCTATCCGGCCCATCCAGGAAACGCAGGGCTGTGGAGGTGAATGGAACGATGGGATCATAAATAGGAGCGTGCTCGCCGCCAGGAACAATCCATAACGCGGCATCCGGAATGGAACGGTAGATGCTGACAGGAATTTCAACGGGGAAAAAGCGGTCGCGATCACCGTGCACGACAAGCGTACGAGCTGCAATGCTTGATAGATCTTGTTCGGTTAGATTCATATCATCATGACTTTCGCCCAACGCGTTGATCTGGTCGATGAGTTGACTGATCTGCTCGTCACCGCGTTTGGCGCATTCCCGATACATTTCCCGAACTTGCTGCGGCATGAATTCGAACGAAGCTCGGCGCATGATAACCCTTGCCTGATCAGTGAAATGGGTCGTTGCGCTAATCAATACCATTGAGTCGATGCGCTTGGGTTGGCTCGTTGCCATGTGCAGGAGCGTCATCCCGCCAGAACTGATGCCCATGGCTGAGAAGCGACCAACCCCCAGCTTTTCAAGCAAGAGGAACACGTCACTGGCCGCTTCCCGATGTGTGAACCTGTTCTCGGGATTGGTGGAGCGACCATGGCCACGCAGATCCACGACGATCAGTCGATGGCGCTCCGAGAGCTTGGCGGTAAAGGGAAGCCAGTTCTGTCCACAACCGCCAAACCCATGCAGGAGTACCAGAGGCGTTCCGACTCCATACTCTTCGTAGTACATCCCGATGTTGTCGATTTGAACGGTATGCCCGCGAGTGGTTGTCTGTCTGGGAGCGTACGTCGTTGTCATTGATGCGTCTCTCACATGCGCGACAAGGTGAACGGCGGCCTGACAGGCCCGTGGACATGAAGCCTCGGGAAGGCCGCAACACCGCTCAGCGTTTCCAGGTCCAGATCACAGTCAAAATGCCGGTTGATGTCGTCCAGAACCCGCTGCATCCGGGCTTGATCGTTTTGAAGCGTCGCCGTCATCGTCCGCCCTCCATGGCGGCACCACTTAGTCGCTCATAGCCATAACGTGCTCGACCGATCTTGCGGTTTTGTCTCAGGGTCGCAGAACACCGCCAAGGACCGTTTGCGGGCACGCCCAATCGATGGACGAGCAGCGAAAGGGCGCCGCGGCGTTGCCTCCCAGAACAGGTCAGGCGGCTTGTTGCCCCTGCCAAGAGCGGCACAAGCAGCGCGACCTTCGCCGCTTCAGCGCCTGCGCGAGCAAGGACCACGTCAGGCTGCCATTGCTCACACGCCTCGTGTCTTCCCGCCAGGCGATGTCGGCCGCGAACCAGTCGAGATATCGTTTCGAGAAGCGGCGCTGGATGCCGGTACAGGCCCGCCGGATGCGGGTGAAGAAGCGGAAGCGGCGTGGTCGGTCGCTTTGGTCGGCGACGATGACCGCCCAGATGTCGGCGGCGGCATCGTGGAAATCCTGGATCATCGGACCGGAAATTCGTATCCGGTGCGATGATCTAATCCCCGTGTGCCTGCATCGGCTTTCCCGAAACCCGCAATCCACCTTTCCGGCCGATGCGTCAGGAGGCAGCCACATTGCCTCCACGCAAGCCGGCTATTGGAGATTCGTATTGCGATTCGTACGCCCTGCCTGCAATTTTGAAAGCAAAGAGGATTGACATGGTAAAAGTGACAAGAATTACCATGACCGCCTGTGCCTTTAGTGCCTTTCTGGCAACAGCTGGCTTCGTTCAGACTGCGTTTTCCCAAACACAAGCCGAGGCCAATTCTGTCTCACCCTTGGCTACTGGCTTGACCGATGGCGGGGCCGCCGAAGCCCAAGTCGTCGAAGCTACCCGCGCCGGCGATGTCCTTACGATCAAGCTTCGCTTCAAGCCAATCGCCACGAACAAGCTGGAACGACTCTATGATTCGATCAGCAAGGATGCTTATGAAAACAGCTTCTATGTTCTTGCCGGCAAGAAGAAATACCTGCTCCTGACAGATAGCAACGACAAGCCGCTGACAAATCCTAACCTGGTCATCAAGGCCAACAAGGATTCTCCGATCGCGGGCTCATGGCATGGCAGGTTCCCTGCTCCACCGAAGGACGTCACGGACGTGTCGTTGACGATCCCGGGGGTCGAGACGCTCGACGCGATCAAAATCACCGACCGATAGCCATGGCGGGTGCGACCAAGTCTTCCCTCGCGATCGTCGTGTTTCTGGGAGTGGCAAGTAGCTCGTTTGCGCAAGAGCCACCTTACCATCGCGAAATACGCGATCTCAAAGCCACGGTTCTGGATCTCAAGGCCACGGCTCTGGATCTGAAGGGACTCCCCTCCGACTTGAACAGCGCGGTATCTGATCTGTCGGCGAAAGCCGGCGGACTTGCCGCCCGGCACGGTGGTCTTTCCGTGCGACACGATGCGACGACCGTCAGGCTGTCGATGACGGGCGATATCCTGTTCGATTTCGACAGGGCCGACATCAGGTCGGCTGCCGAACCGACACTCACCGATATCGCGCGTCTCGTCGCATCTGTCCCCGCTGGCACGATCGTCATCGAGGGGCATACGGATTCAAAAGGGTCTGCTCGGTATAATCAGGAACTGTCCCTTCGGCGGGCTCAGGTCGTCGCGCAATGGCTTGTGAGACACGGAGCAGATAAAGCGCGGCTTTCGGTCAAAGCGCTCGGCGATACGCGTCCGATCGAACCCAATACGCTTAAGACCGGAGCGGATAATCCCGAAGGGCGTGCCCTGAACCGACGCGTCGAGTTCGTTATGCCCAAGCAGTAGAAGCGGTTGTCTGCGGGCCGACGGCAACGCGTCGGCCCGCTCCCGGCCTCAGGCAAAACGGCCGGATGGCCTGGCGCTCAGAAACCTCCGCCCCGCAGCGACATTCCGAGCGCCTGCTAGAGCAGCGGCCCGAAAAGTGGATTGCGGTTTCCGGGAAATCCGATGCAAAGACAAAGGGTTAGATCATCGGATCTGGATACGATATCCGGTCCGATGATCTGATCAGGCGACCACAATTGGATATTGGAGCCTTGCCCGGACGCTGACATCCGAGATCGGATGGGGTGACATCAGCTCCCGACGCTTGCCGGACGCTACGGACCTCCGCTTTGGGAAACACCGGAGGCTGCCAAGGCAAGTTGGCGTCCGGAGCCGCAGCATGGCCCCGGACGCCAGGATCAGAAGGTCAACCCGCAGGCTCGACGGATGGCGATCTGAACTGGCGAGGGAGGCAAGGACGGATCAAACTCGCCCCGTGGCAACAGCGGCGGCTGCGCCATGAATCGCGGATGCTGGCCGCAATGGGGTTGCGCTGCATGGACCAGGAACGGGTGGCATAAATAGACCGTGCCCGCCGCTCCGGTTGCGACTTCGACCGCACAATCTGCAGTCGAGGCGTAGCCGTTCGCGGAGAGCTGCCGGAGTGTGGTTCCCGCCTCGCCGTAGGGCAGAAGCTCCCGCGCAATCACGGCATGCGAGCCCCGGCGAATTCTCGTAGGAGCATCGTCGGGCCCGACATCCGATAGCAGGAAGAGCATGAGCAGGGCTCGTCCGCTGCTCCTTACATTGGCTCGCCATTCCATGAAATCCGGATTGTCCAGGCCAAAGCTCACATCCACATGCCAGCCGTCGTCCCCTGGCGCTTGCGCCGAGGGGAACCGGATCGGAAAGGTCCCAAGCCCCCTGGGGGCGATCCAACGCTCTACGCCGACGAGTTGATCGAAGGCCTTGTGCAGGGGCGGCGTATTGGCCGCCTGGATGAAAGCAGGCGAGGATTTCGAGCTCACCCGGATGACCGGTCGCGTCCAGCCTTCCGGCTTGCTGGGCGATAAGCCGATATCTGCCCACAATTCATCCCTGCATCGCCTTGCAAGATCGGCACTGAAGGCGTTCTCGATTTTGACGAATCCGTCGTCGATGAAGCTCTGGACCTGACGGGATGTCAGGCCAATCTGCGCATTATTGGGCATTGCACGTTTCTCCGCTCGGCTGCCGCATCAGCGAAGCCGTTTTGATCTGATCTGATCGGCGCGAAGGCGCCGGAAGGCTTGAGGCCGTTCAGATCAGGGGAAAGAACGTGGAGGCGAACATCATGACGAGCCCCCCTACCACGGCAACAAGGGCAGCCTCAAGGTCACCATTGCCTGGCTCTTCCCCGTCAAGGCGCCAAGAGGCAACTCCGGGTCATCGCCCGGAAGCGGTCGCTCCGGATCAAACTGCTCAAGACCCGGTCTCGAGCCGTTGYGGGATTCCCGACGGCCGTCTCGACAGGCTAGTCAGTGCTCGCCTCGACCGGCCATCGTGATAGGGAGGAGGCTATGGCCTTCACCCTCCACTGCTTTGCCGACATCCCCACCTCCGACTGGCTGGTTCTGCTGAACCATCCTGACGTCACGCGTCACATGCCGCTCGCCGATGGCAAGTGGACTGAAGYATCTGCCCTCGACTGGGCCAAGGGCAAGGACGCCCAGTGGCAACACAACGGCTACGGTCCATGGTCCATCCTCATTGACGGTCGCTTTGCGGGCTGGGGTGGCTTTCAGAAAGAGGCAGATGGCGCTGACCTCGCCCTCGTTCTCCTACCCAGGTTCTGGGGGCATGGCGCCGAGCTGTTTCACGGCTTCATGACGCGTCGGGTCGACCTTGGCATCGGCAATGTCAGCATCCTGCTGCCGCCGAGCAGGTCGCGGGTGAAGGGCCTTGCCCGACTTGGTTTCATTGCCGACGGTGAGTTGGACTACCAAGGCCAACGCTTCTTGAAGTTCCGGACGACCGCGTGAACGGTCGACCATCCACAGGTCGTGGTTGCCGCGGACGTGGAGCACCTGCGCCGCCCTGATTGCTCGCCTGCGCGGTTTTCTCGTGGGCGCTTCCAGGCGAAGTATCGCTATGGTTTTCCCCGGCTCTATCTGGCCTTCCAATGTGATTTGGGTTCCGGCTTCAAAGGCAAAGAGCCAAGAAGCTTTGGGATCTGCGTCGCTCGGAC